>DAOVYP010000349.1 GCA_030635565.1 Spirochaeta sp.
AAGGCCATGGGACTTTCGGACGGGCTCATCATCTACCGCCATGTCCTTCCCAATGCCATGGTAGCCACCCTGACTTTCATGCCTTTCACCTTGAGCGGGGCCATAACATCACTCACGGCCCTGGACTTCCTGGGATTCGGGCTGCCGCCCGGTTCCCCCTCTCTCGGCGAGCTGCTCGCCCAGTCCAAAGCCAATCTCCAGGCTCCATGGCTTGGGCTTTCCGCTTTCATTGTCCTGGCACTCATTCTGGCCCTGCTGGTGTTTGCCGGTGAGGCCGTACGGGATGCATTCGATCCGAGGAAAGCGTCATGACCGATGATTCCAGGCTGCTTGAGATCAGAAATCTTCACATCGGGTTCCGCAAGGACGATGCGGTCAATGAGGTGGTCCATGGAATCAGCCTGGACCTGTCTCCCGGGGAAACCCTGGCTCTGGTGGGAGAGAGCGGATCAGGCAAGACCGTCACCGCCCAGTCGATATTGCGCCTGTACCCCGAGTCCCTGGTGGCCTACACCGGCGGCAGCATCCGATTCGACGGGATTTCCGTTCTGGAAGCTTCGAACGAGGAGCTTCGTTCACTGAGGGGCAACCGGGCGGGGATGATATTCCAGGAGCCCCTCTCATCCCTCAACCCGCTTCATGACATCCGGAAGCAGCTCAATGAATCCCTGTACCTCCATCAGGGGCTGAATACCGCCGAAGCGACACCGGTATCTCTGGACTGGCTGAATCGCGTTGGCCTCAGGGATGCCGAAAAGCGGCTGGGTGCCTATCCCCACCAGCTCTCAGGGGGAGAGAGGCAGCGGGTGATGATCGCCCTTGCGATGATCAACAACCCGAAACTTCTCATTGCCGACGAACCGACCACGGCGCTGGACGTCACCATACAGGCAGAAGTGCTCACTCTTATCAAGCAGCTTCAGGCGGAGACCGGTATGGCAATTCTTTTCATCACTCATGACTTGAGCATTGTCAGGAGTTTCGCCGGGCGAATTGCGGTAATGCAGGATGGACTGATCGTCGAAGAAGGGGAGACGGATGAGGTGTTCAAACGACCGGCTCACGAATATACAAAAGCGCTCCTGAGTGCCGAACCCGGGGAAACCTCACCGAAACTCGATATCGACAGGCCCGTCGTCATGGAATTCAAAGATCTCAAGGTCCATTTTCCCATACAGAGGGGATTTTTCCGCCGGACGGTGGGATATGTGAAGGCCGTCGACGGGGTGAGTGCCGCCATCCGTGAGGGGCAGACCCTCGGTATCGTCGGGGAAAGCGGCTCGGGTAAAACAACCCTGGGCAAGGCTCTCATCAGGCTTGAGCACAGCGAAGGGGACATCGTTTACGATGGACAGACAATTGCCGACCTGAACCGCAATGAAATGCGCCCCCTGCGCAGGGACCTCCAGATCATATTCCAGGATCCCTTCGGAAGCCTGAGCCCACGGATGTCGGTGGAGCGTATCATCGGTGAGGGTCTTGAGATTCACGATATCGGGAACCGGGAGGAGCGATCGGAGCTCATCGTCGGCGCCATGGAGGAAGTCGGTCTGGATCCGGCCTTCAAGGGTCGCTATCCCCATCAGTTTTCCGGCGGACAGCGGCAGAGGATTGCCATGGCCCGGGCCCTGGTTCTCAAGCCCAGACTCATCATCCTGGACGAACCCACCTCGTCACTGGACCGTTTGATCCAGTTCCAGGTGATCGAACTCCTCAAGGAACTTCAGAGAAAACACGGGTTGAGCTACCTTTTCATCAGCCACGACATGGCTGTAATAAGAGATCTCTGTCACGAAATCGCCGTGATGAAGGAAGGACGGATCGTTGAGTCGGGAGAAGCCCGGCACATCTTCGCGGCACCTGAGCATCCCTACACGAAGCAGCTTCTGGAAACCGCGTTCAACCCGGTATTCGCCTGAGCGGAGCTGCCCGGACTCGTTGCTACAAGTACCCCTCGTTCTAGCGGGACTCGCCATGGAGGCTCGGCTCCGACGAACTTCGGGGTGCTTGTCTCCACGATTCCGGGCAGCTCTACAATATTGCATATGTTTTTGTACCGCCAAGTCGTCGAATTTGTGGGACACCACACTGACGGTTATGCTTTCTTTCTGAATTGTCATTTGTACAGCGCCGGCTTCTTCCCTATATTGGAATCATGACATTAAAAATTCGTCGATTCGTATTTTTCTCAATTCTGTTTCTCGTACTCACCAGTCTTCTTACGGCCCGGCCCCAATCGGAAGATATTTTAGTCGGAGACGTCATCGTCAACGACACGGAGGTTCGTACCGGAGTTCTATCCAATGGATTGCGATACTACGTCCGGGCCAATGCCAAACCAGGCGGCATGGCTGAACTCCGTCTCGTAATCCGTGCCGGCTCAGTGCTTGAAGATGAAGATCAGCTCGGTCTGGCCCACTTTCTCGAACACATGCTCTTCAATGGAACCGAGCGTTTCCCGGAAAACGAGCTCGTCGATGTTCTTGAATCCTTCGGCATGGAATTCGGACCGGAAATCAACGCCTACACCACTTTCGATAAGACTGTATATCAGCTCAGCGTGAAAACCGATGATGAGGAACAGTTTCTCCTGGGCCTCGACGTGCTTGAGGAGTGGGCGTTCAAAGCGACCCTCACCGAGGTGGAATTCGAGAAAGAGCGGGGGGTGGTAATGGAAGAGTGGCGCAGCGGCCGAGGCGCCCAGTCCCGAATGCTGGATAAAACTTATCCGGTGCTTTTCCAGGGATCCCGCTATGCCGAGCGGCGGCCCATCGGTGAAATCGATGTGATTCAGAACGCGCCGGTGGAAGCCCTGCGCCGGTTTTACAACGATTGGTATCGCCCGGACCTGATGGCCGTCATCGCAGTTGGAGATTTCGATCCCGATGAAACGGTTCGTCTCATTGAGGAACGATTCGAACAACATCAGGGTCCGCAGTTTCCCCGTCCAAGGCCTGATTATCCCATCCCGGGTCATGACGAGACTCTTGTTAAAGTCGTTCATGATCCCGAAGCCACCCGGACAAGCGTTCAGGTGTATGTGAAATACGATTACCCGAAAAGCCGTTTTCTTCCGGACATCAAGCGTGAGCTTGCCGAACAACTCTTCTTCGTGATGTTCAATCAGCGTATGTCCGAGATTACCCGGAGTGAGGATCCGCCATTTCTCTTCGGGTACGGCTTTACCACCTCTTATACCGAACACACATCCCTCGGCGGTCTGGCCGCCGGGGTGTCGGAAGAAGGTGTCCTGACCGGAATGGAAGCCCTTTTATCGGAAGCGGAGCGGGTGCGTATCTACGGTTTCCTCGATTCGGAACTGGACCGGGCGAAACGCGATGTCTACAGCTTTTTCGAGAATTACTGGAAGCAGCGCAACGATCTCGAGTCCTCAGTCTTCGTCCAGCCGCTGCTGGACGCGTTCGTGAAAGGTGAAACTTATCCATCCATTGAATGGCAGTGGGATACGGTCCGGGAACTC
>DAOVYP010000357.1 GCA_030635565.1 Spirochaeta sp.
GTCTCGGCGAAGATGGAATTTACAGGAAAATCCTGGTGATTGATGCGACAACCGGCCAGAACGGCATGAGGCAGGCCGAAACATTTCATGAATCCATAGGTGTCGATGCGGTGGTGATGGCGAAATATGATTCTTCCGCAAAAGGCGGTCTGGTGGCCGCTATCAGTCGTAAACTGAACCTTCCATTCGCCTATCTGGGACGGGGTGAGGGTATGGACGATCTGTTTCCATTCGAACCTGAGACTTATCTCGACGAATTGCTGGCCGGTGATTGATGAAACGAACCGGATTACTGGTATGCCTGTTGATTGCAGTTGTTTCCGGTGCTACAGGCGCCCTCGAGTGGTATCGTTCTTCAGCCGGCGGCATACAGGGATCACCAATCAGGATCAGCGGGCCGGAGAGCGAGGGTTGGTCGTTGTCCGTCGAATACAGCGAAGAAAGGGAAATCAGAACCCTTTATCTTGATGGCACCAGGCAATCTTCCACGATTTTTCACCGGGCCGGCGGTAGATTGACGACCCGCGAAGAACTGAATGCCGAAGGTGCTGTGATCTCCCGGGTAGAATATGCCTATGATGCCGAAGGGAATCCCCGAGCCATTTACATCGCTCTGGGAAAGGAATCTCCGGGAAGCATCCATGTGGAAACCGATACCGTTGTCAATGCCGACGGCATCCTTCGACGTCATATAAGCGGTTCCGGTGACGATTGGCGAATTACCGATATGAATATGTCCGGTCAGCCCCTGCACAGGACAATTCTTGCAGCGGGTGTTGTTATGGAAGAATCATCCTGGAGCAGGAATGATGATGGTACTTTACGTGAAGAGATTTACCGTTCCGGTGATGAAGTACGACGGAGTCGTTTCGATTCCAATGGCCGCTTGCTGGAAGAAACCACGACCCGAAACGGATCCATTGTCCTTTTCAGGTCTTATCACTGGATCGGAACCAATCTCACCCGGGTGGAGGAACGCGGTGAGGGTCGTATCGTCGTTCGCGAAATTCAATGGTCCGGCGACCGGATCGTCAGTGAATCTCGGACCGTCGATGGAGTGATAGTGAGTAAAATCGTCTGGGAATCTTCTGAAAACAGGGTTGAGACCCTTTACAGGGATGGTTTGGCCATCATCCGGGTGTACTGGAGAGATGATGTCCGCCGCCGGGAGGAGTTTCTGAGGGACGGAGAAGTCGTACGTGTTCGTGAGGCCGGCTCATGAGCCGAGGACTTGGTTGGCGTTCCTGGGTGTCACGAAGATTTCTGACCGGACGCCGGGGCGGCCGGGGCCGTCTGGTGTTTGTTTTCTCTGTCATTCTGATCAGCGGCGGTGTGGCCACGCTGAATACCATTCTTTCCGTTATGAACGGTCTTCAGCAGGGTTATATACGCAGTATCCTTGAAATCGGTTCCTATCATCTCCGGTGGACACCGGATCCGGAATCCCCTGAGGCCTCGGGGGATATTTTCGATGTAATTGAAATCATCAGTTCCGATCCCCGGGTTGCTTTGACCACTATGTTCCGGGAAGGTCAGACCATGCTCAGCGGGGAGCGGCCGAGACCCCTGGGAGCCCTGGTCAGGGGAACCCCTGAAAATCTGTATGAAGAGGATAAGGCCCTTGCCGGGTATATGGAAATCGTCGACGGACATTTTGATATTTCCGGAAGGGGCATCGTTCTCGGAGACGAGCTGGCAGTCAGTCTTGGTGTCTCCCCCGGTGACACAATTACGGCCCTCGATCTGGGGGGTGCCGGTATGGTCCCGGCTGAAATTGAGCTTGAAGTTACCGGTCTGTTTGAATGCGGATACAGGGAATATGAATCCTCCATGGCATTCGTTTCACTGGAAACAGTCAGTCTGCTTTTCGGCCCCTCTGTCCCCGAGATTGGAATCAAACTGACCCGTCCTGAAAGGGACAGATCAGTCATGGACAAGCTGATACCGAAGCTTGCTGATTCCGGGGGGGTATTGACCTCCTGGCGGGAAAACAACCGGTCCTTTTTCGGTGCTTTACGTACTGAGAAAGTGATGATGCTCCTGCTGCTTACTCTGATATTTGTCGTTGTAGCGGTGAATATCGATCATTCGCTGCGCCGCATGGCTACCGAGAGGGTGGAGGACCTGTCCATACTCAAGGCAGTGGGAGCCACTCCGAAAGACATCAGAATTCTGTTTCTCAGGCAGGGGCTCGTTATCGGGGGAACCGGTGGTATCATCGGCAGTGTCTTCGGCGTTCTGATAGGCGGAAATGTTGATACGATACTGAGTGCCGTCAGAAGCATGCGATATGAACTCTCGGGACTTTTCAGTTCCGTACCATTCCGCTCTCATCCGATAGATGCTTTTTTCAGAAGTTCCGAAGTGATGGCGGTAGATGTTATCACCATACTGTTTCTGGCCGTTCTCATGTCTTCTCTGGCGGCCGTTCGTGCCGCATCCATGGCGGCTCGTCAGAAGCCGGCGGAGGTACTCAGAAGTGAATAAACCGACTGTAATCCTGGCACAGGTATATAAAACCTACCGTTCCGGCTCCGATGATCTGAGGGTGCTGCGTAATGTGAGTCTGACTGCCCACGAAGGGGAAAGTATCGCTGTCGTCGGGGCTTCCGGCTGCGGTAAGAGTACGTTACTGAATCTGATCGGCGGGCTGGACCAGGCCGATTCAGGGAAAATCAGCGCCTGTGGTTTTGAAGTAAGTAAACTTAATGAAAAGGAACTGACCGCTTATCGATCCGGTGGAGTGGGTTTTATGTTCCAGTTTCACTACCTGCTCAAGGATTTCACCGCATTGGAAAATGTTATGTTGCCCATGCTGATGACCGGTTCAGGTCAGCGGAAAGCGGCTGATGAAGCGAGGTTGCTTCTTGATAAAGTCAGAGTGGCCGATCGGGCCGATCATTTTCCCTCACAGCTTTCCGGTGGCGAGCGGCAGAGAGTCGCCCTGGCCCGGGCACTGATTAACGATCCTCAGCTGATACTTGCCGATGAGCCCACAGGTAATCTGGATGAGGATCATAAAGCACTTATTGCCGATCTGCTGTTCTCCCTTACCGCTGAATCAGGCAAAACCCTTTTTCTGGTAACCCATGCAACGGATCTGGCGTCCGGGGCGGACAGTATCATGAGATTGAGTGAGGGGCAGCTGATCCCGGTATGAGGGGCCCACTTTTCGTTGCACGGCGTCTGTTTCTCAGACAGCGGCGGGAACATCGGCAGGGTCATCCCCTGATTGGCGCTTCCCTGGGAATCGCTTTATCTCTCATCCCGTTGGTAACTGTAGACCACGTGGCCGATGCCATGATTGAAGGTATCATCGCCCGCTACCGGGAAACTTCTTCCTATCATTTTCAGGTTCATTCCTGGGGTACACCCGACCGCGTCGAGTGGGAA
>DAOVYP010000230.1 GCA_030635565.1 Spirochaeta sp.
CCATGTATCCTTTCCTCTATTAGTATTCTTCCCACCGGATAACATCCTCCTTACGGGAAGGTGCTTTTGTATCCTGTTTCGGATACCCGACGGTGATAAGGAGTTCCGGTTCGACTCCATCAGGTATTTTCAGAATCTCTCTGACGGCACTCTGATTGAAGGAACGGATGGCGCATGTACCAAGCTCGAGATCCAGGGCTCTCAGCATGATATTCTGAGAAGCCATACTGCAGTCCATAACGGCAAGTACGTCTCCTATCGCTCCCATCTTTTCCACATTAGCCTGCTTGTTCGAGCACACAGCTATCAGGGAAGGGGGCATACCTAAAAGCCCCGGAGAAACAGCCTTTATCTGTCTTAATTTTTCCTTATCGGAAACAATTATGAAGTCCCATGACTGGGCATTGCCGCCGGTGGGAGCCCAGATTGCCGCCTTTGCCAATTCTTCCAGTTTCGCTTTTTCAACTTCTTTTTCGTTGAAATTACGAACACTTCGTCTGCTCAGGATCGCTGTTTTAATATCCATTATCGTTTCAAATCACCAACGGCTTTTACCCGGAACCTGATGGCATTGGAGGGAAGATATGCCAGAGGGATTTCTTCCAGCTCAACCACTTCGACAGTCGCCTCATCAGCACCCGCTTTTACAGCCTCGGCCTTGGCGGCATTTTTCACGTCTTCGATTACGGCATCCCGTCCCTTCGCTGTGATATCGAAAACACCGTCAATGCTGCCGGATACCTGAGCGATTGCGGCCCCTATGGCATTCGCTACTTCAAAATGCTCAGGTTTAATGACTTCACTGGCACCTTTCAATTTCCCAGGAATGAGAATGCTTCCTCCACCGACAATGATAACCGGAACGTCTTCGGCGGAGACCTTCATCTTGTCGATAACTTCTTCCACCATCGAAGTGATGACTCCGACAGTTTCCTTGATGAGTTCCTGATCGAGGTCTTTAACTTTCGATGCATCACCCAGTTCAGCAGTGCCTGCAGCAACGGCAATATCCGTTGTAGTGAGTGTGTTTCCGTTGAAAATCAGGGCTTCGGTATGAATCTTGTACCCCACAGATTGAGGGCCGACAGTGACAGGTTTGGTATCCCGGGAAACCAGTGAACCGCCGCCGAGGCCGATTGCTATGAGATCCGGCATTCTGAAATTCGTCCTGACTCCACCCATTTCAGCAGCGGAACTGGATTCCCTGGGGAATCCTTTACTCAGGACGCCGACATCAGTTGTTGTCCCGCCGACATCCACAACGATACCGTCCAGTATTCCGGATAGATAAGCAGCTCCCCGAAGAGAGTTTGTCGGACCGGATGCTATGGTCAATACAGGATATTTTTTTGCATACTCGATGGACATGAGAGTCCCGTCATTCTGGGTGATGAACAGGTCTGCATTGATACCATGATCTATTAAAACGTTTTGAAAAGATCCATAGGCATGCTCGGCAAGTTTTCTGATGGCTGCATTGAGAATAGCCGCATTCTCACGTTCGATAAGCCCGATGCTGCCAATCTCATGCGAGAGAGTGATGGGAAAATCATCTCCCATAAGTTCGTAAGCTATTTTCTGGGCAAGCATTTCTTGCTCACTGTTTACCGGAGAAAAAGCACAGGATATCGCCAATGCGTCCGCACCATGTTCCTTGATGGCTAGAAGACTCGCTCTAATCTCATCTTCATCCGTATCGGAAATGAGGGCGCCGTTGTACTCGTAGCCTCCCTTCACGATCTGGTATGTGTAATTCAGGGTATCAAGCAGATCTTCCGGCCACTCGATAAATGGAGGAATCCCGAATCCGGAAGGGCCGGAAAGTCGAATAACTCCGACTCTGGACAAACCTTTTCTCTCGATTATTGCATTGGTGGCATGAGTGGTTCCAAGCATCGCATCAGCAATGTGAGACGGATCAATTTTCGATTGACTCAGAACCTGCTCTACGGCCCGGGTTATTCCCGAGGAAACATCGGGAGTTGTTGCTTCCTTGCATTTGGCGATGACGGCATTTTTATCATCCAGAATAACCGCATCTGTATTTGTACCACCGACATCTATACCTAATCTGTATCTCATTTTCCACTCTCCCTGGCCAGCTCTTCGATGGGTACATAATCGACGTCGTACTTGAAATACCGGGGTCCAACCTGCTTGATACCGGCTTCTGTTCGCCAGAACGGATCACAGGGCATACCAAGAACAATGACCCTCTGTCCGTATTTGATGTTTTCAGTGGTTATGGGAAAACCTTTCTCCCTATCCAGCAGAGTGATAAGGTCGGGTGTTATCGCCGCAGGTTTCCCGTCCTTCATACCAAGAAGATTTTCGTTCTGGAAATCAAGGCTGAATGAACTCCCTTTATCCCCATCCGTCCCTTCTATAGTGACATTGCCTCGAACAAAGCCTGTGGTGAGATCCCGTTGAACATCGATTATCTTGCCTTCAAACAGCTGATACCCATTGGTGATGTCCAGAATCGACTGAATGGGATTAGTTTTGGACTTATTGGATTCCATAATTTTCTCTCCGATTGCCCTGGCTTGGGAGATGGTTCCTTTAACTGCGTAATCTTTGAGTTGTTTTCCGGTCAGACAATAAATCGCAATCATTGAAGAGAGCCCCATAGCGACTGTTGTCGTACGTGCGAGAGTTTCGCTCCAGGCGTTGTCTATTGTTTCCAGCAGGATCTTGTTGCCCTTTTCGTCGCAAAGCACCATTGGTGTCGATGAAACTCCAGAAACGCTGAACGTTGTCATGGGGAGTTCCGGAAAAGCCCGTCCCATTCCATCACAATCAACCAGAGGAATACCCAGACAGGCTGCGGTATAAATTGGAATGCATGAATTGATTCCGCCCGCTTCGATGGATATCGTGGCATAAGCCTTTTTCCCCAGGTATGCTTCCAGTGACTGGAACGACGCTGCAGGTTCGCCTCCGTTTGGAAGTTTCTCTATCATTACCGCCGGGGCGCCCATCATCGCAGAGGGAATAATCAGTGCATCATCCGGAACATCACCGGCCTCAATAAACTTGACAGGGCCGTGTTCTTTAATGGCCTGCTTTGCCATAAGCTTTCCGATATAGGGATCCCCTCCACCACCGGAGCCGAGTATTGCTGCCCCGATAGCGATATAATCGATATCCTTCTCAGTCAAAAATTGCATAAATCCTCCTGATGTAACTCACAGCCAACCTGAATGGCTGCATATATAATTTTGAGATTAAAGAACGTAACGTAACTGCCAGGTTTTGCCACCTACGGCATTGAAGGTTTCCATACTGAGAAGCCCGTCGACTTTATGAAGTTCTTCCTCCAGAAAGCGGTGATAGGGATGCTCCTCGTTAAACATGAAAACGCCCATGATATCAAACCTGCCACTGACAATTACCGCACCTACCACTCCCTTCAACGTTGATATCTGATCCAGTGCTTTGGTGACATTCTGCGGCAGTACCTTAAAGCCGATAAATGCTGAGCTGACATTCTCCACTGCGTTGGGATTCACCAGACTGATAATCTGAAGAGCTCCTGATTCCAGCAATTTGTTCACCCGATTCCTGACGGTGTTAGTGGTTAAATTGACCTTCTCAGCAATATCGCTGTAAGGGGTCCGACCGTCCCAGAGATGTCGGATGATTTTAATATCAATTTTATCTAATTTATGTGACATAGTGCGTTTGCATAAAATAATAGAGATAAATTGTGTATCTGTCAATTGTTATGAATGTATACATGCCATATGAACAAAAGGTAAGAGGTCTGAAATATTCAGAGGGAAATAGCTGCAATGAACATTCACGTGTCCTTCTCCCTGAGAACTGGGCCATTCAAAAGTAGAAATTTCGCCTCTCCATGGCGAGTGTAAGAATGGAGAGGAAATGAAGAAATCACGGTACACAGAAGAGCAGATAGCTTACGCCCTCAGGCAAGGTGAGACAGGCACCAGAGTGGAGGATATCTGCCGGCAAATGGGAATCAGCGATGCCACCTATTACAACTGGAAAATGAAGTATGGTGGTTTGGGTGTTGGTGAGGTGCGAAAGCTCTAACAGCTGGAAGAAAATATCGGAAGCTGAAGCAGATCGTCGCGGATCTGAGCTTGGATAAGCAGGACCGGAAAGTGCTTCTTTCAGCACATCCACTACTTCAGAGTGACCGTTACTGAATGAAACCGATAGTGCCGTGTTCCCGTTGTTGTCTCGATAACCATGATCGGCGCCGGCATCTATCAGGAACTTCACCATCTCTCTGTGGCCATGGGCGGGGGCGATCATCATGGGAGTTGCACCGTGAATACCGGCTGTGTTAACGTCAGCACCGGCAGACAACAGGAGTTGGGTGAGTTCAATGGATGGATATGATGCAGCCTCCATTATAAGAGTGAATCCCAAGCTCGATAGGCCATTGACGTATGCGCCTGCATCAATGATCTGATGTGTAACCCCGAAGTTATCCCAGAGCATCGAGTACGTTAGTGCGTTCCGTCCCTCTTCGTCCTCCAGGTCCAACCGGACGCTGCTTTGCAGAAGGATAGCGGTGAGCTCTTCATCTCCCTGTATTGCAGCAAACATGAAAGCTGTTATCCCCTCGAAGTTCCCCGTATCCACAATGGCCCCTGATTCTATTATCGTGCGGACAGCATCGATATGGTTGTTTTCGACTGCCCAC
>DAOVYP010000329.1 GCA_030635565.1 Spirochaeta sp.
CACATAGGGCACAGCGGCGCTATTGCTAAAGTAGCCACTGGTCGCTATTATAATATTATGGATCAGTATAAAACAGTCGGTATCAAAAAACTCAAAAACGAGCTGAGTGCCTATATACGTGAGGTTAAAAACGGCACTGTTATCCTGATTACCGACCATGGTCATGTGGTGGCTGAAATAAAAACTCCCGGGACTGAATATGGACAAATCAAGCGGGATGCCATGAAGCAGGAATGGATCGACTCAAACAAGCTTTTCATGCCCTCAAAACCACGAAGGAAGCTGAATGCAGTCCCGATTCAAATGCCTGAAGGTACTGCAGCCGGCCTGCTTGATTTTGAGCGTGGGGAAAGCAGGTGACCGTTCTCTACCTTGAAACCTCAGCTCTGCTGGCCTGGTTGTTTAATGAGACTTTGGCTGAACAGGCCATAGGGAGAATCAATCAGGCTGATCTGATTGTCACTTCTGAACTGCTGAGAGTGGAAACCTGCCGGGCTCTTTCGAGGGCAATGAGAGAACATATCCTCTCAAGAGATCAATACAACAGTTTGCTTGGAACGTTTATGGAGAATCTGAGCGGCTGGTATCGAATGAGTCTGGACACAGGTGTTATTGAACGGGCATCCGAGCCCTTCCCCGCGGAACCGGTTCGGAGTCTTGATGCCATCCATCTTGCCAGCGCCATGGAGTATAAGAAGCTCTACCCGGATCTGACCATGCTGACTTTTGACAAGAGGATTTCTGATAATCTTCAGGAGCTGGGTTTAGCCTGAGCTACTCTCTTGCCGGTTCAATCCTGTATAAAGCTCCATTGTCCGCATCGGAGAGCAGATAGATGAATCCGTCGGGTCCGGCCCGTACATCCCGGATGCGGCCCAGCCGTCCCTGGAGCAGGATTTCCTGATGAACCACTTCGTTCCCCCGAAGCTCGAGACGACGCAGATGCTTACCGGCCAGGGTTCCAACGAAGATATCGCCCCGCCATCCGGGAAATGCATTGCCGACGTAGAACGCCATACCCGAAGGTGCGATGGAGGGTACCCAGCATATGAGGGCGTCCTCGACGCCGGCTGCAGTCGTCGTGTCGGAAATGACGCTTCCGTCGTAATCGATACCGTAAGTCACGGTGGGCCAGCCGTAATTGGCCCCTTTACGGACGATGTTCACCTCGTCCCCGCCCTTGGGACCATGCTCATGGAGCCAGATGTCTCCGGTACCGGGATGCCGTGCCATACCCTGGGCATTCCGGTGACCGTAGCTCCAGATTTCAGCTGCGTCGGAACCTCCGACAAGCAGGTTGTCTCCGGGAACTGAACCATCGGGGTTCAGTCGTAGAACACTCCCGTAGGGATCAGATGTATCCTGGGCCCGGTTCATCGAACCCCGTTCCCCGAGGGTGACGTAGAGATACCCGTCTTCATCGAATACCAGCCTGGAACCGAAATGCCGGCCTCCGCTGCTTTTGGGGAGGGCGCGGTAGATGACCTCGGTGTCCACCAGCCGGGCATTGCCGCCGACATCATGAATCAGGCGTCCCCGGGCGACGGCTGTGCCGTAGATTCCCCCCGATTCCTCGGCGAAGCTGAGGTAAACCAGGGAATCGGCGGTGAAGGAAGGCGAGAGTACGACGTCCAGAAGACCGCCCTGGCCGACAACGGCGGCCCGGGGAGTCCCGGTAACGATGCTTGTACGGCCGTCTCGAATAAGCAGAAGATTGCCTGTCCGCTCGGTAATAAGGTAGCCGCCGTTATCCGGCAGGAAGGCAAGGCTCCAGGGGCGTTCGAGGTTTTCTGCGACGGCCGTGACGATAAACGCTTCTTTCTCGGACTGTACCGTAAAGGGAGAACCCGCCGAACTCAGGGCGCAAGAGGTCAGCAGAAAAATGGGTATGAATAAATCTGTCAGACATTTCATGGTGCAACGCTAAGATTTTGAAAGCAGGATGTCAAAATATCGGTACCTATGAGTATAATCAGGAGAAGGAGTATTGATGATGAAAAGTGCCATCCAGACAACAGAAGCCCCGGGAGCCCTCGGCCCCTATTCCCAGGGTATCCGGGCGGGAAATCTGGTATTCGTGTCGGGGCAGATCCCACTGAACCCGGATAGCGGGGTTATACCCGAAGGTATTACCGCTCAGACGGAACAGAGCCTGAAAAATGTGAAAGCCGTTGTGGAAGCCGCAGCCTGTACCATGGATGATGTCGTGGAAGTGTCGGTATTTCTGAAGGACATGAATGATTTCACGGCTATGAACGGAGTTTATGAGGGTTTTTTCAAGGCCCCTTATCCGGCGAGAGCCGCAGTTGAGGTGGCCCGACTGCCCAAGGATGTTCTTGTGGAAATCAAGGTAACGGCTCTGGTTGAATAGGGGGGCTCGGGAAGCTATAGAGAACGGGTGTGGTTTTAATTACATCCGGATTCAAATCTTTCCCGTCACAAACCCTTGACTCTGCGGATTGCAGGTATGAGAATTAAATAAGTACTGGTTCGCGTATGCTTTTGCAGAAGACTGAATCGTTCTCTCCTGCGTGAATCCCGGTACAGTATGAAAGTCTCCCAGTTGCTGCAACGTTTTTTCAGGCCCCGCATTTGCGGGGCCTTTCGTTTTGACAGGTTTGGAATGAACAGAATAAAAGACAAGGCGATTGCGTTTGATTTTGACGGTACTTTGATTCAGGGAGGTCTGGATAAGGGTATCCATATTATGTACTCGTCCTGGACGGCATGTTTTCATACCGGATACCGGAGGTATATTCATCCGGATAATCCTATTCATGATGTTGACAGTATGCTGTCTGCTTATGTAGATTACCCAGGCTCACCCAGGTTCACCCAGGTTCCGGCAGCTTTCTGCAATTGTACAAGCCCTTGTTAATGGTAGCCATGAGTCAGTAGATAATTCTCTGCAAAGTGAATATCCCAAAGTCAAAAAACTTTATAACAATACGTATCCCGCTTTAAATTCGATAGCTGCAGAGAAATTCTGGAAACCATTCCCGGTAATAAAAGAAACCCTTCAAACTCTCTTTCAATCTTATGATCTGTATATTGCTTCGGGGGTCACTGAAGATATTCTTCAGAATGATATCAATCATCATCATTTTGACCGTTCTCTGTTCAGGGGCATATACGGGGGGAATATCAAAGGAGGTTCTGATAAAGGGAGTATTCTGAAAAAGATTAAGCAGTCCGGGTATAAGGATATTCTTTTTGTTGGAGATTCCACTAAAGATCTGGAATATGCCATTGAGGCAGGTGTAAAGTTCTTTCGGATTAAAGTGAACAATGACTACTTGAGACTGCTCATTGAAGTCAGAGAAAATTTCCCTGATGAACAGACAAGATGGTCCTATACACAGAAAGAATTGGATTTCTTTCGGAGAAAAACACTCTTCCTCCTGCAGCCTGAAAACCGGAATATGGATCTTTCCAGGATGATTGATTATATCAATGAGGTAATTTTCAAAATCCCCGATTTTTAAAATTACCCAGACCTTTTGAAAAGTTATTTCATTCCCAAACGGAATGAGCGGAGTGAACTTGTTCATTCTGTCGGGATCGTTCCTCGGCTCTCGCCTCCGGTACGACCCTTGATCCGAATGAGTGCAGGGA
>DAOVYP010000048.1 GCA_030635565.1 Spirochaeta sp.
AAAGCAGGCGTGGTGTGAAAACCCTGATTGCCGAATCCTTATCTCCGTTCACAAGGAACTTCTCGAGCTGACCTTCTTTGAACAGATAATTCTGAACCTGTCGATTCAGTTTTCTATTATAGCTGACTTCACGTTTACTCTCGATATCGTTGAAAGTGAGATCAAGAAGACGAATCATATTGATGAGGATCTTCTCAATTTTCACTCCAAGTTCTATTAACCAGGTGCTTTCAACCGCATGACGTGCGACCCAGATGAGTCCTTCCCGGTATTCGCGATAGTGCTCGATAATTTCCTCCAGTTTGGAAAGCACCCCTTCTTTGAAACCGGCGGAAAGAAGCTCATCCAGCATGGAGCGGGACAGCTGCACGGGGAAAAGTGTCAGATATATGTCATCCCACTGTTCCACATCACGGTGGACGGCGTAAAGAAAATCTTTGCGAAGTTCCGAATCCTCGAGCTGTGTGAAAAGTTCCACCGGTTCTTCGATATCTCCCCAAAGTTCTTTAAAACCCCAATCCAGTCCCGGATTCAGGAAGGGATATGTCGTGCTCAAGCGCGTGACTAAAAGATAGCTGGCAACCACCTGAACGCTGACATTACCGGACTTAAGGAACGCGGTGAAATAATCGAACATTTCGGCGAAGAACTCGGAGGCCGGATCACTGTGATCCAGAAAATCCCGAACAGCCTGGACTTTACCGAAGAAGTTTTTTTCAGCTTTGAACTGATTGAAAGTTTTTTCTTCGAAGCTCATCGGTTTGTCCCGGACTACAAACTGATCGAGTTTGTCAGGGACATTACCGAAAACAGAATCTGTCTTAAGCGTTTTGCGGGCCTCAGGACTCCATGTAGACCATTCGCTGGCCGTCAGAATCGTGGGTACAAGTTCGGCTTTGATCTTTTTCATATCCGCTACATTGTCAAAACTGCGAATGATGGTCTTCAGCGCCCAGGGAATGTCCTTTTTAACCTTGGTTTTCAACTTGTCCCTGGAATGGATGCTCTTAAGCACCCAGATATGATCCCTGGAGAGACTTTGAAGTGCTCCGACCGCCATCTTAAGAGACATGGCATGGGCGCGCTTCTTGGCAAAATCGATGATAATTTCATCACCTTTGATTCCTTTGATGATTCCCACTCCCCAGGTTTTGTGGAATACAAAACTACCGGCATCGAAAGAGATATGCTTCTCAAAATCTGCTATAGCCTCAAGGACATTTCTCCAATTCTGGTTGAGATTTGATAATCTGATGTACTCATCAAGCTGGCTGTGTTCTGTATAGCGGGCTTTATAGCACAGAATAATTTCCTGTCGTGCCCAGTTGTTCCTGCCGTCGTAATTGAGTATTCGCTTAAGAACCTCAATTGCGGTAGCCCACTCTTCACGTTCCTTTATTGCGGGGTAGAGCTCTTCAAGAAGACTGATGGCACGTTCAATATTCATGGACTTGGCCAATTTCTTTTCAATCAGAAAGAAGAATTCATAGTCATCAACACCAAGTTCCACAAGTTTCTGCCAGATATCGCGGACATGGCTGAAAAGGTTTTTATTGACATATCGATGAATGGCCTTTCTGTAATACAGGATGGCTCCCTCTATGTCTTCGTTTTCCTCTCGTTTTTCAGCAAGGTGGCGGACCATGTCGGTTTCGGAATAATCAACCTTGATAAGTCGTTCCCAAACTTCGTGCATGTCCTCGGTTTGATTGAGATGCTCAAGGGTTTCGGCCAGGGTTCGCAGGGCATCCTTATTTTCTCCAAAATCCAGGATTCGGCGACAGAGATATTCGACTGCACTCCATTTGTGGTTATCGGCGAATATCCCTATCAGATTCAACAGGTGAGAATCGTCCACCTGCTGTTTACTCAAAGAAATAACACCTGAGATATAAAGTGCGACGATGCTGTTCTTGGTATGCTCGAGATACTCTTCGCATATGATCTGAACTTCGTCCTGGACGCCATTGGCGATGACGGTTTCAATGACACCGTCAAGTTCCTGAAAGTTACCTATGGCATAATCATTGAGGGTGGCACGTGTCCATTTTTCCTCGTTTAGCATCCCGCTGATATTCTCGATAGTTTTCTCAGGCATGAAGCCTCCCCCAAATATTTTCAAAAACAGTTTTTTCAGTTATTCGAAATAAGTTCTGTAAATTGCCGGTGATAGAAGTTTGATATTGATCAATACTTCATCAATCGCCGACCGGTCCGCACCGGTAGACTGATAATGGTCAATCAACCTGAAATATTGATTAATCAACTTCGGTTTCAGACTTCCTTGTTCATCGCCATCGGCGATTTCGCTTTTCAATGCGTAAATAGTCTGTTTCAGCTTACCGTATTCGACAGGACTAAGCTCTCTTTTTACATCAAGTACGCCCCAGACAGCACCATATACCGGAAGCCATTCCGGAAAACCCGGATCTTTGCTGTCCCACTCTTTTCCGAGACGGTCAATCAGACGACGAAAAAGCGGTGATACGATTTCATCCAACTCGACTTTCCCGGCGTCGAGAAACAAAGCCTCCCGCATCAGGACTTTCGCGGGCTGGGACTCGCCGATGAGGGCATAAGTATCAGCCAGCTCTGCAAGAAGACGGGAATCTTTATTCCCGGTTAGCCTGACGGCCTCTTCCAGCGTCGAGATGCACTCTTCATACCGGCCGAGTACCTTGCGGCAGCGACCAGCCTGGAGCAATGCCTCTGAATCTGATGATTCTGAAGCCTGTCTCCGGTAATACCCAAGGGCCTCGTTATGGACCCATTTCTTCAATCGGTTGGATCCTTCATCCAGAGAATGATCGAATCCGGCCCGATACCGGCAGTTGTAATGGTTCCATTGGCGACGAAGATAATCACCCCTGGGTCCATCACCGTTAAGTGCTTCGAGGCTCTGAAGCCTTTGATTCCAGAAGCCGCATGCCCGAAGGGCTGAACGTACTTCAAGATCCTCGAAATCCAGTGCATGAGCCTCATCCAGAAGACTCCGGGCTTCGGTGAAATCCCCTGTTTCGAAGAGTTGATAACTCCTGGTTATCAGGTTATTGATATCGGAGCTGCGCTCATTCTCTTCCAGCATCTCAACACGTCGGCCCTTTAATCAGTATATCCACAGGAGAATCTTAGAGTCAATGAACAGGAGGCCTTGGATCGTATCGGCTGTCAATCTATAATCCTTTTCATGGCAGATAGAAAGAGCATCATAGCACCATCAGTACTTGCAGCTGATTTCTGTGAAGTCGGCAAGGCCGTCGACCTCGTTATGAAGGCCGGTGGAGATTGGATTCATCTTGACGTAATGGACGGATGTTTCGTACCGCCGATAACCTTCGGTGCTCAGATGGTAACGGCGATACGAGAGCGAACAAAACTCACCCTGGACGCCCATCTGATGACCGAAAATCCGGGTAATCAGCTTGATGCATTCCTGAAAGCCGGCGTCGATAGATTCACATTTCATGTCGAGGCGGAAACGCATGTGCACAGACTTGTCGAAGAAATTCACAAAAGCGGCATCAAAGCCGGTATATCAATCGTCCCTTCAACACCGGTCTGCGTCATAGAGGAAATACTGAGTGTTGTCGATCAAGTTCTTGTTATGACCGTGAATCCCGGATGGGGAGGTCAGTTCCTTATCCCTGAAACTCTCGATAAAGTCAGAAAACTGGCCTTACTGCGCCGGGAAGGAGCCGGTGATTATCTTATATGCATCGACGGAGGATTCGGGAAAGATACTTCAGCAGAGGTGTGGGCAGCCGGTGTGGATGTCGCGGTAATGGGGTCGGCATTTTTCGGTGCGGTAAATCCCGTTGAAGCTTTGCAGGAATGCCGTCCTTCCTGAGGATTATTCAGAGGTTATTCACTGATACGCCGATAACAAAGAAGAGGGGGGACGCCGTGTACAGGCTCGTCCGTATTTCAATTCTCTTTCTTTTATCACTGCAGCTGCTCTCGGCACAGGATTTAATTACTGATGAAGTACTAATAAAGGGGCTGGCGGAACTGAAAGGCGGAAATATTGAAAATGCCGCATCTACTTTCAGGGCAGTACTTGCTGACGCATCCATGAAGCCGTTCCATCCCGATGCACTTTACTGGCTCGTAAAAACAGATATTGCTCTCAGACAATATGATGAAGCATCTCGGGCAGCCGACAGCTATCTTACCGAATTCAGAAGTCATGAATATTTCGAAGAAATACAGTATCAGAGGGCTCGACTGCTTTATCTCGAAGATGAACCGGATCAGGCGATTATTGCATTGGGAAATTTTATCAGTGAATACACGGATTCTGTATTTATTTCTTCCGCCTATTACTGGATAGGTGAATCCCTTGTGACTCTTGGCCGACTCGAAGAAGCGGATGCCGTTTTCTCGGAGCTCCTGGAGTCATTCCCGGCTGGTATTAAAAGAGAAGCCGCCAGATACAGGCGCAGTGAGATATCTCTTCTGTACCGGGAAAGGGAATTACTTGACCTGCTTAAATGGAGTCATGAGGAATATCTTCAGGACGCGGAAGATTTTTACCGCAGGGAATCGGAATATGCAGATGCTGTAGCGGAATACAGGAATAAACTCGGTGGTGATACTCAATTTGAAATGCAGAGGCTGTATACAAATCGTCTATTGGATTCAAAGAAAAAACTTCTGACTCTTCAGGAATATTATGTCGACGAGTTATTGAGATTATCCGATGCAAGATAAATCGAATGAAACATTTCCACCCAGCTCTCCCCAGTCTTCGAATATGAATGTTGACAATTATTGTTTTCTTGGGAATCAGATAGCGAAATTCCTGTCATTAGCTTTATTATCAATCGTTTTCGCCGTAAACGCCTACGGTTTCACTCTCACGATAGATGGGAACAATAATGAATCCTTCCTATCGGTGAATACCGTATCGGGAGATGATTTACAATATCCTCTCTGGGATCGGGATAAATTAAGTTCAGGATGGATTCTGGATATTGACGGATTCTATATTGCACCGGCCGACAACGGATGGATCAGAGAGTATAGAGAAGTGGACGGAAATCACCGGCTCATGTACGCAAACAGGGCCTATTCCTTTGAAAATAATGCGGTAATTTCATCCGGCGGAAGCCATATACTGATAACTGTTCGTTTTTTGAATAACAGTACTGAAAGTGTCAATTTTGCACCAATGTTACTGCTTGATACATCCCTTGGCGAAGTTACCGGCTTACCATTCCATATGGCCGATGGTACCTATGTCTCCGATGAACAATTCTATGAAGGCACGGATGTACCCGATTGGGTGATGAGTTCCAGGAACTCAGATACACCTTCGCTCATCATTTTCATGGACGGAAAAATTTCTACACGGCCTCAGTCGCTTACCCTGGCGAACTGGCTCAGACTGAAACAGGATGGTGCTATGTTTGAACCGGAAATCGGCAGGGATTTCAGCTACCTTCCGTTTTCAGAAGCCGACAGTGCCGTACTCCTCAGGTACAAGGAGAAGAGAATCGCCTCCGGTGAATCACTTGAGATAGCTCTGGTTGTAGGTCTGAATGAGAATGCTCCGGGCCCTGAGGCTTACAAAATGTTAAATCCGGTTTCCGTTGATACGGAAGTGGAAAATATCAGGCTCAGGGAATACGCGTTACGTCAGAGAATCGGAGAAATCCGATCTGTTCTCGACGCAATAGACATTCTGATTGATAATGATAACGTCATTACCGGAGAGGCTGTAACAGAAATTGAAGTACGAACGGTAAATCAGGAGAAGCTTCGGACGGAGTATGAAAATCTATAACAGAGACCTGAAGCGCGCACGGCGATGGCTTGCCGCCGGCCGCAGCTCCAAAGTCATTCATTTTCTCGAACCAAAAGTTCCCCTGTTTATCGAAGACCCGTTATATTACGCGATACTCGGGCGGGCATGCCTCGAGTCCGGATTACTTAAAGACGCCGACACATATCTGAGCCGTGGGCTGCAGGCCGATCCCGCCCATCTGGATGTACGACTCACCCTTGCGGCAAACCATCTCAAACTCAAGGATCCGGCAGCTGCGGTAAGAACCTGGCTGGAAGTCCTGGATGATTTTCCGAATGACAGGAACGCTCGACGTGGTTTGAAGTCACTGAAAAAAATAACCGATCAGCATCAACAGGACCGTTTCCTGGAGAGATTCGATACTCGCAGATACCTGCCGTATATCGGGTCAAAATGGCCTGGACGGATACTGATTATTCTTCTCATCATTCTCATCGGACTCATGGGTTTTTACTTCAGAGAGACCATCGTTTCCACCCTGACGTCTATCGGTGGAAGGGACTACCGGCCGGGAACCGAAAACCTGATACCGGAGCCGGGTCGACCACTGACCGAGAGCGGCGGTGATGTCCTGTATCCCATGGAAAGATCCGAGGTTTCCAGAACACTGAAGAAGGCGCTGAAGCATTTTCAGTCATATGAAGACAATAAAGCCCGATATGAACTGAACAAAATAAAATATTCAAATGCGACTGAGAATCTTCGCCAGCAGGCAATAGGACTGCTCGAAGCCCTTGGCGAACCGACGATTGAAGATATCGAAACGGATTATTCCTTCGCCGACGTCAATGGAACACCCTGGCTCTATGAGGGCAACTGGGTTCTCTGGAGGGGTATGACAGCCAATGTCGTATATGACGAAGATGCCATTCGCTTCGATTTCCTGGTGGGATTCGAGAGAGGCCAGGTTCTGGAGGGTAAGGTTCCGGTGGAGCTGCCATTTCTGGCCGTTATGGAACCGCTGCCTCTGGAATTGCTGGCCCGGGTAGAGCCGCGAAACGGCTCATTTGTACTTGTCGGCAAAACTCTTCATTTCCTGCGATAGCAGGTCAAACATAAATCAAAGTATACAAACGTTAAGTATTATTTATCGATTTCTCTTGCGATTCGAAGAGCTTGACGGGTATTATGGCCTCAAGTTCAAGCAATGGGAGATCCTGCGTCGTCAAAGTATGCAGGAAGGCTGAATATGGCAAAAACGAAAGAAACAGGTAACGTTAAGGGCAACGGAGAGAGAGATAAAGCCGTCGAGGCGGCCAGACTCCAGATCGAAAAACAGTTCGGTAAGGGCTCTCTGATGAAAATGGGCGAGAAACCGCTGGTGAAGGTTGAGACGATTTCCACCGGATCGATGCTTCTGGACGAAGCCCTGGGCGTCGGCGGGTATCCCAAAGGCCGGATTGTCGAGATATACGGCCCGGAAGCTTCGGGGAAAACAACACTGGCGCTTCACGCTATTGCCGAAGCTCAGAAAATGGGCGGAATCGCCGCTTTCATTGATGCTGAACATGCCCTGGATCCCATCTATGCCGGGAATCTCGGAGTTGATGTGGACAATCTCTGGGTGAGCCAGCCCGATACCGGTGAACAGGCATTGGAAATTACTGAATCTCTGATCCGTTCCGGCGGCGTTGACATCATCGTCATCGACTCGGTCGCCGCACTGACTCCCCGGGCAGAGATAGAAGGTGATATGGGTGATTCCCATGTCGGGCTTCAGGCCAGGTTGATGAGCCAGGCCCTCCGGAAGCTCACCGGGACTATCAGTAAATCCGGGTGCTGCCTGGTTTTCATCAATCAAATCAGAATGAAAATCGGTGTCATGTTCGGTAATCCTGAAACAACGACAGGAGGAAATGCGCTGAAGTTCTATTCTTCTGTCCGACTTGAGGTGAGAAAAATCGAAACCATAGCCAAGGGTCAGGAAGATGCCATCGGCAATCGGGTCAGGGTGAAGGTTGTAAAAAACAAAGTGGCTCCGCCTTTCCGCCGGGTAGAACTCGAAATCATGTTCGGTAAAGGCATATCCGCCAGCGGCAGTCTGCTGGATGGTGCCCTGGCGCATGATATGATACTTAAAAGCGGCAGCTGGTATTCTCTGGGTGACCAGAGAATCGGCCAGGGGCGGGAAAATGCCAAACAGTACCTTGAGGATAATCCGGAGATTGCAGAGAGTATCGAGAAGACCCTCAGGTTAAAGTTATTCCCTGATCTCGAAGAAAAGGAATCCCCGGAAGCATCGAAACCAGCCGAGGTAAAACCCGCTGATGAAGCAAATAAAGATCTTTTCTGAGCCGAAGGTCAATGAATACGGTCTGGCTCGGTATCGGTGCCAATATAGGAGATCGCTCTTCATTCATAGAAGCGGCTATCGAATCACTTGGTGGATTTCTCGATAATCTGATATCCGCGCCTTATTATCTGACTGCACCCCGGGATTTTCTCGACCAGCCTGACTTTCTGAATACGACCGTCAGGGGCAGGACTTTGCTGTCACCCCTGGAGCTGTTGGATCGAATTCATATCATCGAAGCCGATGGCGGACGAAACAGGAACGATTCACCTGAAAAGGGTCCCCGTACCATCGATATTGACATTCTGCTATACGATAAACTTTGCCGAACTTATGCCGGGAATAACGACAGTTTGCTCACAATACCTCATCGATCCATGCATGAACGTCTTTTTGTTCTCCGACCGTTGTTGGATCTTGATCCCGAGCTTGACGATCCGAGGGACGGTATTCCCTGGAGAATCAAGGCCTCGCACCTTTCCGGACAACGGGTTAAGCTATACCGGAGATGAGCGAAAACATTTCCTCCCTGACCTCCACGGAAACAAGAAATCCGAAATACAGGTTGGATCACTTTGAAGGTCCGCTGGATCTGCTGTTATTCCTCATTCGCAAGAATGAAGTCAATATTTATGACATTCCCATATCGGAAATAACGGAACAGTACCTCGAATTTCTAAAATACACTTCGGGTATCAATCTTGATGATGTCTCCGATTTCTACCTGATGGCTGCGACGTTGTTATACATCAAGTCCCGTATGCTGCTCCCGGTGGAAATTGACCTGGAGGATGAGCTTGAGGATCCAAGGCATGAACTGGTTCAGCGTCTCATAGAGTATGAAAAGTACCGCAAGCTCACTGATCTGATGGCCGAAAGAGAATCACGAGCCGATTGGATAGTCGAAAGAAAGCAGACCCAGGCTGTACTTCCGTTCCCCGATGAGGGTGAGCTGTGGGAGAAAGTCGATACATGGGATCTTCTCAAGAGCTTCAGTAAGGTGATGAAGGGACTCGGAAGCGAGAAAATCATAAGCCTCTGGGAAGAAGTTTCAATCAACGAGAAGATTACACTGATCAACGAGTTTCTCGAAGATCGTAAGGAATTCAATTTCGATGATGTTCTCGTGAACCCGGGATCCATCATGGAAGTTGTCAGCGCTTTTCTCGCCGTTCTGGAGCTTGTGAAAATGGGAGTCATCGACGTATTTCAGAACAGGCTGTTCGGGGATATCCGAATCACCGCTTCACAATCAACAAAGCGCGCACTGGAAGAAGAGGAAGCAAAAAATGAAAGCTGAAGTTGATAAGGCTATGGATTTAACCGAAGAAGCCGCCATTGTCGAGGCCATCCTGTTGCTTGAAGTAGAGCCGGTTGATGAGGCAGGCATTGTAAAGATAACCGGCTTGAGCCGGGACGTGGTTAATGAATCATTGGAAAGTCTGGTATCACGGTACGACGGGAAAGAGCATGGCATTGAGCCGGTTCGTATCGCCGGTGGTTGGGCATTTGCACCGAAAGAACGACTGTGGAACGTACTTAAGGATCGATACGGAAAGCAGAGAGAAGATCGTCTTTCCCGGGCTGCTCTTGAGACCCTGTCCATAATTGCCTATTCACAACCACTGACAAGAACTGAAATTGAAAGTATCAGGGGAGTGGGTGCCGATGGTATGATCCGCGCCCTCAAGGATAAGAAACTGATTAAAGAAGTCGGCCGTAAGGATACCCCGGGCAGGCCGGTGCTTTACGGAACAACAAAAGAATTTCTGAAGATATTCCGCCTGGAAAGCATCGCGGAACTACCCAAACTCGATGAACTCGACGAAAAGAGGTTTGCACTCGATGGGCCATTCTGAAGCAATACGGCTCCAACTTCGACTCGCCCGTGCCGGAATCGCTTCCCGCAGGAAATGTGAAACATTCATAGCCGAAGGGAGAGTGAAAGTAAACGGACGAATTGTCATCACCCCGGGGTCAAAAGTGACTCCCGAAGATCTTACTAGGGCTATGATTGAAGATCATCGCGGCTTTCAAAACGGCATATCACATTATATTGAATGCAGGGAAAGTTATGATAGGTTATTGGATCTTGAAAAATTTGGCGCAAAAATTAG
>DAOVYP010000310.1 GCA_030635565.1 Spirochaeta sp.
CCGAATGAGTGCAGGGAAAGCATGGTTTCATACCCCGCGGCAGAGTCCTGGGGTATGATACCATTCATTTGGCAAAAACCTCAGATGTCATCCAGGCTGATAATACCATACCTCAAAGCGGCAATAGCAGCCTGGGTCCGGTCAGCCACACCGATCCTGCTGAACAATGCGCTGGCATAGTTCCGGATAGTTCCCTCGGACAGATACAGTTCGGCTGCGATATCGGCATTGGATAAACCCCGGGCAATGAGGATGAGAATCTGTTTCTCCCGGGGACGAATATCGGGCGTGGAGGATTCGATGGGCCGGGGCATGGTTCCCGCCGCCATGGCAAGCATCTTCCCGGCTACCGAGGGGTCTACGTAGGTTTGCCCGAGCAGAGTGCCCTTTACCGCATCGATCAAGTTGATTCTTGGTGTATCCTTCAGCAGGTAACCTGAAGCACCGGCACGGATGGCATCAATAACCCATTGGTCGTCATCATATGTGGTGAGTACCAGTACCTTGACTTTCGGATGCCGGGAGCGAAGCTGCCGGGTGGCTTGAATTCCGTTCATTACCGGCATTTTCAAATCCATCAGCACCAGATCCGGTACGCCGGCGGAATCGATTTTACGGAACAGATCCT
Source organism: Spirochaeta sp. (assembly GCA_030635565.1). GTDB lineage: Bacteria > Spirochaetota > Spirochaetia > DSM-2461 > DSM-2461 > UBA2779. Next base: position 629 of record DAOVYP010000310.1, read on the forward strand.
CGCCGTCTTCCGCTGTGGTGATGACATGGATTTCCTCATCGGCTTCAAGAATCGTTTTCAGGCCCTCACGGACAATGTCCTGATCGTCGCAGATAATAACCTTAATCTGATCCGGCATGATGTGCCTCCCAGGTGAATTGGATTACTGTACCCCTGCCTGTTTGGCTGTATATAGTCAATTCTCCCCCGGCGGCAGACGCCCGTTCCCGCATCCCTCTCAGTCCGTATCGCCCATCTTGAGCCATACCGCCGGTTTCGAATCCCCTTCCATTATCGCGGATCGTCAAACGCAGAGATTCTTTGTCTCCCATCAGCTCCAAATCGGCGCTGGATGTGTGAGCATGGCGGACGATGTTCTCCAGGGCTTCCTGGGCGATGCGGTAAACCCCTTCTTCCAGATTCTCACTCCAGTCAGGATATTCCTTCGGAAGTACCGTATGAACAAGTACAGTACCCCGCTTGCCGGCATCGTCCGCCAGTCTCTGAAGCGCCAGAGTGAGTCCGAGATCGTCAAGAGGACTGGCTCTCAGGGCCTTGAGAGACCGGCGTGTTTCACCCAGGCCGTTCCTGACCGTTGTTCTGGCCCGGTCGATCATGGACTTGAGCTGTGCATTATCCTGATCGATTACAGTCTCGACGGCTTCCAGTTGTATTGCCAGACCACTGAGGGTATGGGCCAGGGTATCGTGCAGTTCTCTCGCAATTCTGTTCCGCTCCCGACTTGCCGCGAGGCGCTCGCTGGCCAATGCGTATTTTTCCAGCTTACGGTTCGCTTCTTCGAGGGCCTTGCGTTCATTCCGCTGTTGATCCCTGAGCTCCGTTATCATGAAGCCAACGGCTCCAAGGGCCAGTATCCGGATCAACGATGCGTTAAAGGCGCCGTATATTGTGGGAGTGAAGCTTTCGTTTACAAGAATTATAAGCAGCGGATCCAAAAATCCCAGGACAACAAAGAACAGGAACACAATGGGGAATCTGTACTGCCATGCGGTGATTATAAGCGGAAAGAGCAGCAGGATCGATACTGTCATAGTATCATCCGGAGTGTTGATCGGGCTTCCCGCCAACAGCAATGCCCGGTATTTCGAATTGATTATGGCAATGGGAATAACGCTGGCGGCGATGAGAACCGGCGGCAGGTAATAATTTTTTACTAATCGTTTCAATCCGGGAATCATCAGGTAAATAAAAATTATCCCGTAAGTGACGGAGAAAAGCATCATCGCCCTTCTGCCGATGGGATCGCTGTCACCCAGACGGCCGGGGAAAATCCGCATCAGGAAGAATACCAGAGCGACACCTCCGGAGAAGTACCGAAATATTCTGATGTGTCCGCTGTTTGTATAAAAAGTCGAAGTTTTCATATCACAATCTGATATTAACACGACATCCCTCTCTGCCGCCTGTAGAAATACATAATCTCATGACGTTTGTCATGTTCGATTGTGACGACTGACCTGTACCTCATGCACCGGACCCCCTCTATACTCAATATCAGCGGGAGGCTCGGTACGGAGGGGCCACGGGATTTTTCATTTCGTGCCGTATCGCAGGCCTCCCGATTTTTTATCTCTCATATGACAATTCTCCTGTAAACTGATGATATAACGCAGGTTCTTTTCTGACGCATGTTCACTGTCGAATAGTTGCTTACCGGGTTAGCCTGTTACTGTGGATACTAAATCTCGCGATCGATTGATTGTGCTGCTTGTAATCTCCATCTTTCTCATCCTGTTTATTTTTTTATGGGCCCGGTCAAAATTCGCCCCGGATCCGGAACCGGAAATTCGTCCTGTACCCGTATCGACTGTTCAGCCTGTTATTTCCGACCTCCGGGAGGATCTTATCCTTTCTGCCGTTCTGGAAGCGGAACGGACTATCGTCATTGTGCCTAAAGTCGCAGGGACTATATTGGAAATCCTGGTGGAGGAAGGTGCGATAGTTGCCGAAGGCGATATACTGGCCCGCATCGATCCCGAACCTTATCTATTGGAACTTCAAGCGGCGGAATCGGCATGGTTGCTGGCCGACAGCAGCATGTCCAGGATAAACCGCATGTATGAAAGTTCCGGTGCCAGCCGCCAGCAGTTTGATGAAGCCCGGGCAGCAAGGGATGCCGCGTATTCAACATATGAACTGGCGAGAATGAGGTACAACTATTCGGATATCAGTTCACCCGTTTCCGGCCTGGTGCTGAAGCGTTTCTCGGATTCCGGCAACCTGGCCTCACCGGATCAACCGCTATTCATAATCGGAGATGACGCCGATCCCCAGGTGAAAGTCCGGATTCCGGAGAAGTATTGGCACAGCTTCACCGACCCCGGGTCTATTAAAGTGCTTGTGTCTTTTCCAGTTGGCGGGGATGAGACCGTTCTGGAATCCGAGTTACTCAGAGTCAGTCCGAGTATCTCCCCGGAGGGGAAAACGTTTGAAGTTATCTGTTCGGTCCCGGCTGGTAACTTCTGGCCGATCGGCGCCCGTATGAGGGTGGAAATCATCTTGAGGGAAAAAAAGAGTTCCTGGTCTCTTCCCCTGCGTTCACAGTCAGGTGACGGTGGTGTCTGGCTTGTTGATTCCGACAGTTTCACAGTGAGTCGTCTGGATGCTCCGGAAATCTTTCGGGACAACGTGAGATTCGCCGTCCCCGACGAGTGGGCCGGGGGTATCTTTGTTCTCGACGGACATCATCGTCTTCGGGAAGGGCAGATAGTCACACCCTTTGACGGCGGCGCCTGATATGAAGCCGAGCTCCTGGGCGTTACGGCACCCCATACCTGTGCTGGTAATAACTGCCGGTGCGGTACTCTTCGGCATCATCGCTCTTTTGTTTCTCAACAGGGAATTTGTTCCTCCCCTGATGATGCCTACTTCTTCCGTAATAACCATCTGGCCCGGGGTCGGGGCCGAGGATGTTGAAAGGGACATCACAACTGTTCTTGAAGATCATTTTGCTTCATTACCGGGGATAACGGATCTCAGTTCGGAAAGTCGTGAAGGGGTCAGTATTATCAAATTGAAATTCACGGAAGATACTGAAGTGAATGAAATCCTGCAGGAAGTGAGAACAAGGGTGGACAGGGCTTCATCTGAGCTCCCTGATAACCTCATAGGCGCGCCGATAGTTTCCACATGGGGGGCTTCCGATCTTCCGGTCATCAGTTTTGCCGTATCCGGTCCATGGGACTCCGATCGGGTTTCCCGTTATGTGGAGGATACGGTTATACCCGAAATATATAAGGTAAAGGGAGTCGCAGGCGCC
>DAOVYP010000115.1 GCA_030635565.1 Spirochaeta sp.
ACGGCTACCAGGACGGTTCAGTTACCCTTGTTTCGTATAAATTACCTGACGGCACCGAAGATGCCCGGTTTGAGAGAATCCTGGATAACGGCCGGGTTACAATGGAAAAAACCACTCTTGCGGATGGCACGGTGGAAACGGAACGGTCATTCGAATACAAGGGAGATCTGATTTCCGGTGAGACTCATTATGCCGGAACAGTGAAAATCAAATCCGTCATGTATAAACATGATGAAAACGGAAATATCATTCATGAAATCTGGTCCGACAGGGAAGGCAATAATTACGAAGTGATTGAACGAACCTGGAAACGGTTCGAGATAGTTGAACAGGGGCTGAAGTCATGAGGAAACTACTATTGATTATCGGGCTTGCAGGAGTTCTTGTCGCCTCTGTCACCGCGGATCAGGAAGGTGAATCCTGGGCCAGACTTTACCGTCGAATGCCGGAAATCAAGCAGAAATATGCGGTAATGCAGAACATCATTCCCCTGGACGACAGGAGTCTGGAACCGTTCCTTGTATCATCCCTGGACGAGCTGGTTTACGGTGAATTATCCCATAACCGAACCGATAAAATGACTTACGATGATTGGGAAATGCTGACCCGGACAATTATCGGAGAACTGGGTGATATAAAGGGACTGAGCGGGGCTCCGGCAATATGGGATGTCGTCGGCACGGCGGAGGTTCCATTGCTGAAAGCCGAAGGACTCATAGCTTTGGGGAATATCCGGGCGCTTGAGTTTGCTCCGGAAATCGCCCTGTTGCTGAGAAATTTGAATTTCAATGTTCGGGAAGACCGGGATGCAGCTGAAATCGAGGCCTACGCCGCGATAGTCGCCCTGGAGAAAATGAAAGTGGATATCGGATACGAGCCGTTATTTTATGCGTCCATCGGCTGGTATCAGGACCGTGTCACTGATTATGCCGAAGAAGCCCTGTTGTCAATTTCCAACGATCCCATTCCAATGATGATCGAGATTATGGAGCATGCCTCAGATTACAGTCATAAACGATTAGCCCTTGAGGTGGCCCTGAAATCCGATGCCTCTGCATCCGGAAAAGGGACGGCTGCTGTAAGTGCTCTGGCCGAGGGGCTGAAATACGCCGAAAACGATTATGAGCGTCGTCGTGAACTTGCCAATCTGAGGATCGATGCCATTACCGCGCTGATTACCCTGGGTGAATCAGCACCTGAATCACCCTTACTGCTTGATAATGCGATCGACGAAGGCGAAATGGATGAAAAACTGATAGCCATTCAGGCTCTGGGAAGTGACGGCAGTGACGGAGCAACCGAAATACTTGCACGTCGTTTGTCGGAATTCAATGAGCGTCAGGCTTCCGGATTGGCCCCCGATCAGGAAGAAATCATCATCGTCAGGCAATTAATTTATGCCCTGGGCGAATCAGGCAGTCAGATAGGCATTCAAGCCCTGAAAGAAATGTCTTTCACAGGATATACCCCGGCCATTCTACGTCAGGCTGATGAAGCCCTGGCTAAAATCGGTGGAAATTGAATCCTGACTTGAAGTACCGTGAGCCATGAGACAGTCAAGTCTTATATGAAGCCTTCATTAATGGAATTAGCGCCTCCCTCAGCTGTGGGAGGCGTTTTTTTTCTGATGAGTGACAGTTTTTCTCGGATTTCAAATCTGCAGAGCATCCCGGCTGTTCTGGTTTCTGCAATTCTCGCTTCGGTACTGGCCATATCGGGATTTACTCATGTCAGGCGGGTAAAAAGCAAGTTCCCTTTGCCTGCGCTTCTGACACTGATTGGAGCCGGATTCTGTGCTGCTTTTACGGCAGTCGGAACCTCCCGCTTGATCGATCGGACAGCTTCCACCGGTATCCGATCCGGAATGATTCGTTATGCAACCATAATAATGACTACAGATCCGAGGCCCTTGTCCAAAGGACGCTGGATTGCAGAAGGTCGTTTGAGGGAAACCGGATCGGAACATCTTTATGCAGATGCAAGAGGGCGGGTTACAATCTTCGGTCGCGGAGCAACCGACACCCTGGGTTCCGGTCGTATTGTCGAACTTGAAGGTCGGCTTACCCGGAATAAGGCAGAAAGAGGTGATACACCCTTTATTTTTTCATGTGAGTTTTTCGAAGAAGGGGTGTGGAAGTCGAAGCTGCAGGAAATTCGTCACAGATTCTCCGCCGAACTGGAACGCCGTTTGGCCACAGCTTCTCCCGACACATCTTCATTCATGACGGCACTTCTCCTGGGACGTAAAACAGATCCCGGTTCACCTGTAATGCGCCGTTTTCGGGATTCTGGCTGCATTCATCTTCTGGCACTATCCGGATTTCATGTGGGGCTCATTGCTCTTGCCATGAGATCTCTCCTCAAGCCACTGACGGGTTTCGTATTCGCTTCGGTTTTGTCGGCCGTCGGGGCCGTGGCATTTCTGATTCTTACCGGAATCCGGCCGTCACTGTTACGGGCGGTGCTGATGTATCTTCTGTGGACACGGGATTCGCTCAGGGGGCATAAAGTGAATCCTCTGGCATATCTGTCGGCTGCCTTCATCATCCAGATCCTCATTTTCCCCCGGAGCGCATATTCTCTTTCGTTTCAGCTCAGTTATGCGGCTCTGGCAGGATTGGCAGCCGGGGGAAAGGCTTATATCTGCGTTCTGAGGAGATACCTGCCAGGTAAAGCGGCGGCAGCCCTGGGTGCGGGTTTCGGCGCTCAATGCCTGACACTGCCCTGGGTAGTATCGGCATTCGGTGTCTGGCGCCCTGTCGGGATACTCGCGGCGCCGATACTCACTTCCATGACTTCAGCGGCCATGGCGCTGGGTAGTGTAAGGCTGTTATTCGGCAGCTGCAGTATTGCGGGACTGTATCTGAACCGACATCTGGACTCCCTTATTCGTCTGATTGATCTGACGGCCTCTCCATTCGCCCGGGTTCCCGCAGTAGAAATCCCGGTTAGCCTGACTTGGCTCATTGCGTCAGCGGGCACTATACTTCCATTCATCCTGATCCGGAGGATTCACAACGAACGCCGATCCGATACTGAATCACGATTCCCCGGCCTCAATCCGCGCCTTTCTGGACAGTCGGGAGCTCGCTCCGCGCAAGAGATGGGGGCAGAACTTTCTCATCAACCGTGGAGCCAGGGAGAAAATTATTTCACTCCTCGATATCGGCCCGAATCTCACGGTCTGGGAAATCGGTCCGGGTCTGGGCGCCATGAGCACGAGCATACTGGACGCCGGTTCTTCACTGACCGTTTTCGAGATAGACCCGGCTTACTGCCTCTGGCTGCAGGAGTCCCTCGGCGGGAAAGGCCTGAAATTAGTGGAAGGCGACGTTATGAAGAGCTGGATGAAGGAGTGGGAAAACACAGTGCCGGACAGAGTGCTGGGCAATCTACCGTATAACACCGCTTCGGCCATCATCGCCGCATTCATCGAATCCGGACGCCTCGCTCCCGTCAGCGTCTTTACCGTACAGGATGAGATGGGGCAGAGAATGACCGCATCCCCGGGAACAAAGAGTTTCTCATCGTTCTCAGTGCTGTGCCAGACAGGAGCGCTAGTGAAAGACGGCGGCCGTCTCTCGCCCGGATCATTTTACCCGGCTCCCAGAGTTCGATCCCGTATCGTCGTGCTGCGTCCTGCCGAAGCCTGCGGTCATATAGAGAATCCGGTGGAGTTTCGGCTGCTGGTGCGTTCAATGTTCACATCCAGACGGAAAACTCTGTCCAATAATCTGAAATCGGCTGCCCGGCTCAAAGGTTTTCCCGATGGTGAAAAGGTCAGAGAAGCGTTTTACGCTGAAAATATCGACCTCTCACGCCGTCCTGAAACCGTTTCTCCATCTGAGTGGGTGGCGGTATCCAACAGGATTGGATAAAAGTGAGGGGAACCTGCCCACTCTGCCTGAATCAGGAAACCGTTGAATTCAGAACAACAAACGATGATATCCTTTACCACCGATGTCCCGGCTGCGCAACTGTGTCACGGGATTCTTCCTGCCGGCTTTCCCCGGAAAACGAAAAAAAGCGTTATGAACTGCATCGCAACAATTCGGAGGATAACGGGTATATCCGGTGGATCAATTCATTCCTGGATTTCGCACTGGATCCGGCACCACCCTCAGGATCGGTCATTCTTGATTTCGGAAGCGGTCCCGAACCTGTTATGGCCCGTATGATGGAGGAGAGGGGATATCGTGTTTTTACTGAAGATATGTATTTCGCTTCCGGAAAACCGGAAGGCCCATTCGACATCATCACTTCGCTTGAGGTGTTTGAGCATCTTCATCATCCATATGATGTACTGATAGATCTGAAATCGCGATTAGCTCCCGGGGGACGTCTTTGTTTATCCACCGAATTCCTGCCGGCGGAACCCGATCAATTCGAATCCTGGCATTATCGGTCCGATACCACACATATCGGTTTCTATACGCAAAAGGGACTGGCGGATGCCGCAGCCCGGGCCGGACTGATGGAAGACGGCTGTGACGGGGTTCGTTATATAGCCTTCCGCCTTGCCCACCGGGGCACCTCATGCTAGGTTAACTTCAATTATGGCCTTGTTTTTAATCTTATCCGCACCAGTCTGGTTTATGCTTATCGTTTCTTTCTACAGGACTCCTTCAAGAGGCTGGAGAGGTCTCTTCATGCCCTTCCTCGGAGGGCTTCTGATCGGAATGGTGACTCTGCTGATTACATTGGGATTGCTCACACGTGTCCCGTTCAGTATGGATCTTTCCGGGCTCTACAGCTGGGCATGGCTCCGTGGTCCCGGTTGGCCGATGCTGGTAGCCGTACCGGTTATCTCCGCCATTTATCTCCGTCACCCGACATCATATTCCAGAATTCGTGAAATCGCCGCCTGGCTGAGCGGAGCTGTCACCGTTTATACCCTCTGGTATGCAATGACTCCGGATCCGGGCTTCGACGTCTATCGCATATTCTTTTCACCTTTCGTCTGGGTCGGCGCAATCGGATCCATTGCATGGCTTATCGACCGCGGTTTGCGGCTTGATGGCTGGGTCAGATACACCTTACTCGCTGCGGCAATGGGATTTTCGTCCCTGATAACCTTTTTACCCGTACTTTATACGTTTGGTGAGGTTGTCTATGCTTCGATAATTGCGGTCCTTATTGCCGCAGGAACAACATTCCTGATATTCATGGATTCCCGTGGCCGGCTTGTTTGAAAACTCCAATCAACAACCACCTACAAAGCAGGTGGTTTGGGGGTTGCGCCCCCAAAGGGGGCTTACGGTGCTGCAAAAGCCGCCGAACTTCGGAACCAGGAATAAAGGCAAAGCCTTTTCCTTTACCACCACCAGAGGAGGCGGCTTCCGCTCCGCTGAAAAAAAGGGGTTTTCTTCCGCAGCATTTCTTGCCGTTATAATCTGCCAGGTTCTTTTTTCTTCCTGTTCCCCTGAGACGGTACTTGTTGTCGGGGATCCGTACATAGAACTGATTCAAGGTAGTCCCTGGGTTCCTGTGAGCCGGATATTCATACTGAAGGCCCGGATGGCCGGATACAGAATATCGACTGCCCAGGCCGATCAGGAGATAAGCCTGTCCGAGGTAATCTCCACCATCGAGGATTTGCCGGATCTGGTAATAATCAGCCCCTGGAATGCCGTATTTTTAAACAGGCTGCCGGCGTATGAGAGCCGCTTTATTATTGCCGGCGCTTATCCTCCGGACATTACCGGATTGCAGGTGAACTCAGTTGTTCCCGAGAGATCGGATGTGATGAAAAAACTCGGTACACTGGCTGCTGTAATCGCCGTCGAATCCGGAAAACCGGCAGTCGCGATTTTCAATGCGGTTACAGAGGTGCAAATCAGGGAAATGACGTCCCTGATAGAGGCATTCGGTGACGATGATTCACTCATAGTCCGGAATATCGCCGAGACCGGGGATAATCAGCTGCCATCCGACTTCGATAAACTGACTGCCGACGCATCGGTATTGCTGCTGTTTGCAGGTCCGGTCAACATAACGGCCCTGGGGGCTTCCGATGATGCCGCCGTTCCCGTCATTACCGAGTCGCTGAACGATTCCAGGGCCTGGAACGATAGAATTGTAGCCAGCGTGGAGGATGATCCAAAGGCCCTGGCTCAGGCTTTGATGGCTGAACTGAGGTCAAAAAGTCCCGAAGAACTCCGATATTATCCCGCACGCATGGTAAAGGGTGTTCTTTTTAGCTCCCTGAGCCGATAAAAGGCCATAGAACAAAAAATGGTTTGACGCTATTATGCCGTCAAACATATAATTCAAAGAGAAGGTGAATTATCACCGTTTCGGTTTACCATTAAAGGAGATAGGAATGAAACGAGGCAGCCTCCTGTCGGTCCTGCTCATCCTCATGATTCTTGTATCAGGCGTTTTGGGCGCGGACGAGATTACATTGCGGTTAGAATCCCGCATCATTGAAACATGGGATGGAGAAGATTCCGCATACTTCAGCGATTCCGGTGAGCCCATCAGTTGGAAGGTTCGAGGCAGTAAATTTTCTGCCGAGGATCGGCCCCTCTTGGCTTACGTTCTTGGCGAGTGGCCGTCGGATCTGTTCGGCAGCAAGCCCGACGATCCGGATAGCCTTGGCATCGTGGGCATTAAAGGTGCATTCGATCGTCAGGGTTATAATCAGATCGAGTTGATTCCAGGCACGGGCAGTGGTGATGATTTTACCGCCAAGGCCATACCCCTGCCGGGACGAGTCCAGATGGTCGATTTCTGGGTATGGGGCGCCAACTACGATTATTATGTGGAACTCCATTTCCGGGACTACCAGGGTATGGCCCACGTGCTGACCCCCATTCGCATTGAGCAGAAAAGGGAATCGGGCAGCATCAAGTTCGTCGGTTGGAAGAACATGTATATCAATATGCCGAATTACATCAAGCAAGCCGTGAATTACAAGCCTGAGCTCGCTACACTCAGTCTGACCAAGATTGTATTCACCACGCATCCGGCGGAAGTCGTCACGGATTTCTACATCTACCTTGATCATTTGAAAGTACTCACCGATATGCATGAATCCTTCTACGACGGGTTCGACCTGACCAGTCCGCAGAAGTTGGATGAAATATGGGGAGCGGGGGAATAATAA
>DAOVYP010000463.1 GCA_030635565.1 Spirochaeta sp.
ACCCAACAGCTCCTGGTTCGCATCTTTGAAAATGATCCGGCAGCCGTTCTGGATATTGTCGTCCGGGGCCTGTCGGAGAAAATCAATTTCGAAGAAGTTAAAAAAGCCGCGGCCGAATGGGTGGAATTCCCGGGACGCCTGGTTACCGAAGACATCAACGGCATGACGGCTCTGGCCTACATGGAACAGCCTCCCATCGAAGTGTTCGACGGACTCCATGGAATCGACAGGAACATCATCAAAAAACACGGCGCTGCAGTCGTGTACGGCTATGATAAGAAAGATTCCTCTATCCGCACTCTCTACCGGACCGACATCGGTCACGATATCCTGAACTTTACGCGTACCGAAGCCAAATACCCTGTGTTCAATCACCAGGGCGGCTTCCTGATGAGATTCAGACCGGCGGATAAAGACGAGTGGCGGAGGATCGTGGCTGAATCTGTCATTTGATGCCTTGACATCACATAGCTGATGCCTCAAATTTATTCCATGAGAACCACTTTGACGATTGGGGATGAGGTTGATACCCGTCTTCGGACCATAGCCGAAAGACAGAATCGATCATACAAAGATGTTGTGAATGAAGCACTCTCTGCCGGACTGAATCAAATGGAAGTCTCGGAACCGGCGATTGGATACAAAGTCAGGGTTGCGGATTTCGGTTTGAAGAACGGAATCGATGAAAACAAACTGAACCAGCTCTACGATGAGATTGAGGCCGGCAATTGATAATTCCCGATATTAATCTGCTGCTTTATGCACACAACTCCGGCAGCACCGAGCACAATCGAGCCAGGGAATGGTGGCAATCGCTTGTCACAGGCCCGGAACAGATTGGAGTCCCATGGGTAGTGGTACTTGGCTTTGTCAGGCTGCTATCGAATCCAAAACTGGTGAGCCGTCCTTCGAAACCGAAAGAGCTGCTGGCAATCATGTCGGAGATTCTGAGCTTACCTTCGGTGAAAGTCGCCATTCCCGGTACTCGCCATGTGGAGATAATGCGGCGGCTTTTTCAGGAAAGCGGCGGTTCCGGGAAACTCACCACGGATGTTCATCTGGCAGCCCTGGCTATAGAGCTGGGAGCCAAACTGGCCAGCAACGACACGGATTTCTCAAGGTTCAAGAAATTGAACTGGATTAATCCTCTTCGATGAGCTGCTGATCCGCCGGCGTAGGAAAACACCGGTGGCTGCCTGTTAAACCAGCAGCGCCTTCACCTGTTTCACATTCAGAACCTTACCGCTGCTCTTCATCTCACCGTCGATAGCGATGGCAGGGGTTCCCATTACACCCCGGGCTACGATTTCTTCGAGACTGTCCACCTTGATAATTTCAGCTTCCAGACCGGTTTCTTCCAGGGCCTTTTTCGTATTGGCTTCCATTTTCATGCAATTGGGACAACCAATGCCGAAGATTTCGATTTTCATTTATGATCTCCTTGATATTTTGCTTACAACGCCAGATTCAGAATCCACCCGGCAAGGGTGAAGAATACCAGAAGCATCGTAAAAAAGATAACAAGCAGACGGGTTTTCATCACCTGCTTGAGCATTACAAACTCGGGAAAACTCACGGCCACCACACTCATCATGAATACCGTGGCTGTTCCCACCGGCAGCCCCTTGGCAATCAGGCTGCCTACGACAGGTACCGTGGCGCTTGCACCGCCGTACAGGGGAATCCCCAGCAGCACCGCCGCGGGAACGCTCCACCACTGACCGGCACCCAGGTTGCTGGAGATAAATTCCTCCGGGACAAAACCGTGAATGAGGGCTCCCGCGCCGACACCCACCAGAATCCAGAACCAGATCCGCTTAAGTATGACGGTGGTTTCTCCGAAAGCGAAATCGATCCTCTTACGGAAACTGATACGGATTCTGCGGGTAGCGGCCTTACTCGCATCGGAGCCCACGGTGGCCTCTATGGTTTCGCCGGCCTCAGCAGCCTTCACCGCATCGGCAGCCACGGTGGCAACGGCAACTTCAGCAGCCTGTGCGGCAGTATCTCCCATCTTCAAAGCCGTCCGGCCGATGGGCATCAGGTATTTCTCGGCCCCGATCCGGTCGAGGAAAGCCCCGCCGAGAATACCCGCTCCCATCCCAAGAAGAACATAGAGAATGAGAAAGCGCCATCCCAGCAATCCGCCCATCAGGACAATGGCCACCTCGTTAATCATCGGTGATGTGATGAGAAAGGCCATGGTGATACCCAGTGGAATACGGGCACTTGTGAATCCGAGAAAGAGGGGAATGCTGGAACAGGAGCAGAAAGGAGTCACAGCCCCGAAACCGCTGGCCAGGAAGTAGCCGGCCAGACGCCTTTTGCCCGACAGAAATGCCCGAATGAGCTCACTGTTCACCCCGGCGCGAAATATCCCGATGAGAAAAATCATCACCGTCACCAGTACATAAATTTTCACCGTGTCTTCAACGAAGAAATGAAGTACCGGAGCCCACCTGCTGTCGGGTGGCAGTCCGGCGACACTGTATGTGAACCAATCCGCCAGTTTAGTGAATACT
>DAOVYP010000527.1 GCA_030635565.1 Spirochaeta sp.
CATGAAACCGGTATGGAACGGAACTGAATTCAAACCACGTCTCATTCTGCCGTTCTCGGTATCATACGATCACCGTGCCATCGATGGAGCTTCAGGCGCCCGTTTCGCCGCTTACCTGTCAAAACTCATCGGCGATATGCGGCGGGCACTGCTCTAAGCTAAGGTCAGGGAGGCCATATGTCAGAAGTCATCCAATGTGAAGTCGTCGTCCTTGGGGGCGGCCCCGGGGGATACACGGCCGCCTTCAGAGCCGCCGATCTGGGTAGAAACGTCGTCCTGATTGAAAAAGAAGAGAGGATCGGCGGAGTATGCCTGAATGTCGGCTGCATTCCTTCCAAGACCCTTCTGCATGCGGCGGAAATTATCGAAGAAGCGGCTGAGGCGGAATCATACGGCATTGTTTATCCGAAGCCGAAAATCGACATCGGAGGCTTGAGGAACAAGAAGGACGAAATCGTCGGAAAGCTTACCGGCGGCCTCAAGGGGCTTGCCAGGGCCCGAAAGGTGACAATCGTACGAGGCAGCGGAAAATTCACAGATACCGGAACCATTACAGTAGACAGCCCGGACGGCACATTGAATGTCAAATTCGAGAACGCCGTAATCGCCGTCGGCTCCCGGCCGCTTGTACTTCCTTTTCTGCCGAATGACGATGAGCGGATATGGGACTCGACGGACGCCCTGGCACTGCCCTTCATACCAAAGCGCCTGGCCGTACTGGGCGGCGGAATCATCGGCCTGGAAATGGCCCAGGTCTATGCGGCACTGGGTTCGGAAATCACCGTCATCGAAATGCTCGATCAGATAATTCCCCCGGCAGATGCCGACCTGGTTCGCCCTCTGGCGGCCAAACTGAAAAAGAAATACAAGGCCGTCTACACATCGACGAAGCTCACGGCGGTGGAAGCGAAGAAGGACGCATTGCTGATCAGCCTTGAGGGTGATAAAGCTCCCGACACGGTCGAAGCGGACGCCCTCCTGGTGTCGGTTGGGCGCCTGCCGAATGGAAAGGGAATCGGCGCCGAAGATATCGGGATCACCGTGGATGAGAGGGGTTTCATCCCGGTGAACGAAAGGCAGGAAACCGGTATTACAGGTATCTATGCCATCGGCGACGTTGTCGGTGAGCCCATGCTCGCCCACAAGGCCGCATATGAGGGAAAAGTAGCCGCTGAGGTGATATCCGGACTCAAAAGTGCCTTTACCGCCATGACCATCCCGTCGGTGGCCTATACCGACCCGGAGATTGCGTGGACGGGTTACACCGAGAAACAGGCAGAAGCTGAAGGTATTTCCTACGAGAAAGGTTCCTTCCCCTGGGGAGCCAGCGGCCGGGCCCTGTCGGCGGACAAAAGCACCGGCACGACAAAAGCCCTCTTTGATCCCGAGACCAGACGCATCATCGGCGCCGGTATCGTGGGAACCCGGGCCGGGGATCTCATCGCCGAAGCCACTCTGGCCATCGAAATGGGAGCGGATGCGGCTGATATCGGCGGTACAATCCATGCCCATCCGACATTCGCCGAAACCCTGGCATTCGCCGCGGAAATGGTTGAAGGAACTATTACCGATACCATGCCGCCGAAGAAACCGGCCGGAAAATGAAAGGAAAGATCCTCAGGGTGTTGCCGTATTGCCTCTTTTGAACGGGGAGCCTCGGGCTAAACCTTGACCGACGGGCCGACAGACCAGGCCTCAGGCCCCGATTCCGAACCAATTTCCACACTGCGCACAATGATCCGGTATCGGATCTCTCCGTATTCCGCTGATGCCGACCAGGCCCTGATATTCGGAGCAACCTGTCCCTGGCTGTCCTGGTGTGTGTGGCCGCTGAAAATAAGAAACTCGGTCTCCGGATATAAGGAGGCGGTATCTTTGAGGATTCCACCCATCGTGTCCCACAGGAATCCGGGAAAACCCTTATCCGTTCCCGGCCTGTCTTTGTAAGTACATGTTTCCCTGAACGGTGTGACATGGGTAAAAATCAGTAGGCGATGGTAGGTTTCAAGCGCTGTTTCCAACCATGGACAGAGTTTCTCGGCGGCTTCTTCACCGAGCCGTTGCAGTTTCGTTACCAGGGCTTTCCGC
>DAOVYP010000494.1 GCA_030635565.1 Spirochaeta sp.
TCCACGCCGTCGCCATCTGAATCATCGCCATCCACCGTCGGCGGTTCGTTCCCCGGCTGCATATCGTAGTAGAAGCAGAACTGAGAATCGCCATCTTCTTCATAGGCCTGGTCTGTGATATTGTAAGTACGAGCACAGACCTGATCTTCATTGGGTTTAAAGGTGTAATACCGGACAAAGGCCCCTTCATTCGACCTGCCTTGATAGTCTGTTAACATGAGGTTTTGGGTATATCCGCTGGGGGAAGTTGATGTCCAGTGATCTTCACCGTTTGATCTACAATCATGCCCAGCCACCGCCATAAATATGTTGTCATGTTGGGTGATAAGATTATCCTGCTCCCCGCCGCCAGGCTGAATATTGTGGGCAGCAAAGATGCCACGCCGATCCGAGTGCTGTCTAAAAATATCATTGGCCCAGTTTTTGGCGGTACCATCGTATGGTTCCTCGTTGAGCACCAGAACAAAATCCATGCCTCCTGCGGAGAACAAGTAATAAGCATTCTCAATGCCTCCGTTCATGCTCCCGCCCCAAGTAGGCGTGTTCTCGAAATCACTCACTGGAAACCACTTGTTAATTGAATTTATATTGTCATGATGTCCCCGGCAGGGAGCAAAGGGTATTCCTGCCGGTGGGAAAACATCATATGCCTCTTTTACCCGGGCCCATTCATCATCGTCATTCCCATCTTGGGTCATGTCTCCCAGAGAAATAACGAACTTGACATTTAGCTCTGCTTTTCTATCCACAAGAAACTGGTTCATGGCTATCATCAGATTCTTACCTTGATTACTCTCAGATAACTTCTGTGTATCGGGAATCACTGCGATAGTAAATTCTGTTTCGTTTACTTGATTGCAATCTCCATCTTCACCTGGTTCAATTCCTCCGTTGCTGGATTCCAGCAGCTCAATCTCTGAAAGCTGTATGGAATTCGCCGAAGCGGGATATCTGTTGGAAGTGATGTCCAACCTGTATATCTTGTAAGCATTGTTGTTATTAACGCGATACTCTTTTTTATGAAACCGGTTCGGAAAACAATCATTAGAGCGCTCGTCCAGCGTGATCCAGTCTGTGCCATTGTCAGAGCCCATCAGTTTCCAGTCTCTGGGGTCCCGCTCCGGGAAGTCATTTGCTGAAGTGATGCTATATGCCTTAATTACCTTGGCAGTGCCTCCGCCAAACTCATATTGGATCCATCCTGAGTCTTGAAAGATGAGCCACTTGGTGTTGACATCACCGTCAAAAGCCTTTTCTTTTTCTTCTCCGGGAGGTGAATTATCATCGCTCGCGGTTATTACAGAGGCGTCAGTGATGTCGCAGGTGCCTTCCGGCACGCAGCAGCCGCATTCGCCCGGCTCGGTTTTGTTGGGATCGTTCTGACAGTTATCGATATCACCGGGGTTATCGTCATCAGCTTCCCAGTGTTTAACGTCCTTCTTTTCCCAACTGTCTATCAGACCGTATCCAGCGGCCATATTGGTACCTTCTCCGAGTGTGAGTGTCAAATTCAGCGTTTCTGGTGATGACTTCCAACCGTCGGGAAACAAGCCTGGATCAAAAGCACTGACCAGTTTGAATTTGGCGTGAGCCTCATCAAAGTAATCCGCCACCTTAATGGTCTCCACCAATGCCCCGGTAACCTCTATCGTCATATCTGAGGTGAGTTGGAAGGGCAGGGTGAAATGGACGTGGCTGTTGTCGGCCTTCTGTGATTCATACTCTATGCTTGTTGTAATGATTCTATCCTCATCGTAAGCTATCCTAGTGCCTGCAGCGTACTCCAAGCCGCCCGTGGGCCTGTTCATGCCGGTCATCTCGCCGATGGTGGTAATTGCCCCGGTGTTGAGGTCAATCGTACCCAAAATCCCATCGTAGTCTTCAGGGCCGCTCTCATGGAAAGAGGCGTAAAGGGTTTCTCCCACGAATTCCAGCGCGGTAGGGGTATCCGTACCGGTCGGGAAACCGGAGAGGCTGAGCGTACCGGTATTCAACCCTGTGGCGGGATCAATCAGGAACAGCGATTGGTCAATCGTGTCATCCGGCCCAAGGGCTCGAGACATATAAATCGTCGAATTATCCGGCGACATTTGGATGTCCAGGCCACTGTCTTCGCGTTCAGCATCCGCTCTGACGAGTGTGACGGTTTGGGCTACGGTGTCGATTTGGTACAGCCGGCCGCCGGAGAGGTCCGCGTTGTCAAGACCATACAGTATCGCTGCATGGGGAATTGTGGGAAGTGTACCGGATCTGGAGGGCAGTGAGTTGATCTGCA
>DAOVYP010000281.1 GCA_030635565.1 Spirochaeta sp.
AGGGATGTCCTTTTTCGCCGCGCTGCCCTCATGCAATGAAGCTGTGCCTGGAGAAACCCGCACCGATGATTCGAGTAAGCGAAACCCATACATCCGCCTGCTGGCTGCTTCATGAAGGCGCCCCTGCAGTAGGCAAATACACAAAAGGGGGTGAGATCCTTGAGTAACCAAGCACAGCCCCTGCTGGAGGTTAAGAACCTCCGGAAATACTTTAAAGTAGGCAGCGGCGGAATCCTGGGCGGGAAGAAATCCTACCTGAAGGCTGTAGACGGTGTCTCCTTTCACATTAATCACGGGGAAACCCTTGGATTGGTTGGTGAATCAGGCTGCGGTAAGTCCACCACCGGCCGTACAATCATCCGTCTTTACGATGCCACCGGCGGTGAAGTGATTTTCGACGGCACCGATCTGACCCGGGTTCACGAGAATGAAATGCTTTCCTACAGGAAGCGTATCCAGATGATCTTTCAGGATCCCTATGCCTCCCTCAATCCCCGGATGACCGTCACCGACATCATCGGTGAAGGCATTACTACTCATAAAATATCCGAAGGTGCCGAGCGGCAGGAGCGCATCTTCGATCTGCTCAACCGCGTCGGACTCAAGCGGGAGCATGCCAACCGCTATCCCCATGAGTTTTCCGGTGGACAGCGACAGCGCATCGGCATCGCCCGAGCTCTGGCCGTGGAACCCGATCTGGTGGTCTGCGACGAGCCCATCTCCGCCCTGGACGTATCCATTCAGGCCCAGGTGGTAAACATGCTGGAAGATCTCCAGGATGAAATGGGGCTCACCTACCTGTTCATCGCCCACGACCTGTCCATGGTGAAGTACATCTCAGACCGTATCGGTGTGATGTATCTGGGCATGCTGGCGGAAGTGGCTGAGAGCGATGAACTCTACACCCACCCCTTGCATCCTTATACCAGGGCATTGTTATCCGCCATTCCCGTTCCGGATCCTGATGTAACCCGGAAGAACAAACGTATCGTCCTTCAGGGCGATGTGCCTTCTCCCATCGATCCTCCCGAGGGCTGCAGATTTGCCTCCAGATGTCCTTTGGATTCAGAGAAGTGCCGGCAGGTGACTCCGGAGCTTACCGACCGGGGTGCCGGGCATTTTGTGGCCTGTCACAATGATTAGGCGGGGAATTGAGAATTGCCGTTGAGTTCCTCCGACAGTTTCTAATATGCACCTTACAGGAATGGCTCCGCACTGCACGTCAGCCGTAAACACTCTCTGAGCCTTGAGAATTAACATTGTAGGGTCCGGTGATTGGAGCAGGCTCCTGTCTGTCACCACCCCCGCTTTTCCGCTTCCTCTCTCAGTGCCCGGAAAGCTTCCTTATCCTTGTTATCAAAGGTACGTAGACCCAGGGTGCCCAAATAGGACGCAAAGCCCCTGTTTGAGATCCCATAGTAGCGTTCATACCGCTTCACCGCTGCCGGATCGATATCGGTCAACCAGGTGAAAGAGATCAACCTGATCTGTTCCAGGTGTGCGTCCCAGGCCTGGAAGGTTTGGCGCACAAACTCGGCCTGTTTGCCCTGGGAGGAATTGTTGTCTTTACCCGATGGGTAGCCCAGTTCCAGAAAATAGATGGACCTCTCCGGGTAAAGCCGGCTGATTGTGTCGAAATCGGCAAGGACAGCATCCGGCTCTTTTACGGTGATATCACGGTTGAGCGGATAGTAAGTGATGAATACGGCATCGCTGGTCTGGTTGAGTCTTGCCAGCTTGTCTTCAGCCCCGCCCGTCAGTCCGTCGAATGTAGCCTTAACCCCTATAGGGACGTCGGGCCATAATCCGTGAGCATGAATGGAAACGGCCTGGAAAAAGTTATCATATTGATCCCACTGTTTTCCGTTCAGATAGCCGTCCACTTCATTACCGATGGAAATGGTGGTTAACGTGAGATGAGGTATCTGATCAGCTACATAATCAAGAAGTTCGTTGAAGCGCTTTATCAGCTCCGGGTCATTAAAAGTTTTACCGGCCAGGTCTGTCGGCAGGCGTGCATTGGTGGTTTCGATAACAGAAATGGTGAGAGAAACGGCTGTGCCCCGGGTAGGATAGAAACTGTTGGCAATGGCCAGCCAGTTGGAGTCCGGGTCGTAAACGTCGGGGCTGGTTTCTATCTCATCCCAATAGACAGAGAGTCCGGTTACCTCCATGCCGGCATCCCGGGCAAGGGTGAAGGCATCGTTAAAATCACCATCACTGCCTTCAGTGATATCGATGCTGAGTTGGCGGTCACCTTTGGGCAGGGTGGAGAATGTGGAAGGATTGGTGGGAGAAGGGTTAACCGTGGGCTTTGCCTTGTGAGAGCGGCCGCTGACCGCTATTACTAACAGAATCAAGGAGAGGGTCATCATTCGCCGCATATGGAAAGTCTCAAGATTGGAATAATGTGGTAACGACTGTTGAACGTCAGAATTGGAACGGATATACCCTTATTCCAGCATCTCCGCCGCAGCCTGACCAATTTCTGTTTGTGGTCCCAGGTTGACGGCTTTCTGCAGGCTCATCCGGCTGCCTGAGGTATTGCCCTGTCCCTCCAGGCTGTAAGCGGACAACAGCCATGCGGCCTGAGCGGAGTCCGCTCGAGGATCGGTATCCAGAAAAGTCGCCAGTACGGCATCGGCTTCCCCGTACTCCATACTCTCGATATAGAGAGTGGCCATGGTAATCGAGTATTCGTCCAGGAATGGATCGTCGGGTTCGGGATAGACCGAGGCAAGTGTTTTCCTGGCGCCTCTCGGATCTCCAAGAATCTGTTTACAGACACCCAGGCGAAAAGTGCATTCACGCTGTATCGCCCCGGTTTCCCATAATGAACCTTCTTCAAACATCTCCTGAGCACCGATGTAGTCCCCTTCTTCAAAAAGGGCTATGCCGTCCAACAGGAAATCAGCAGATTCATCCTCCCAGGAGATGAAATCATCGGATTCCGCCTCGGCGCCCCTGACGGCTGCTGCAGTATTATGTGTATCTTCAGAGCGTTTGAGCAGAGATGAGAACTTCGAGCCGATTACCTGGCGGAAAGTGGCCTTTTCAGGTTCATTTCCCAGGAGATCTGATGATTCATATACACCATCCCGGGTCAGGGTCACCCGTCTTGCCCCTGCGGACAGTTCGGCGAAACCACGTCCCGAGAGGCGAATCGTGCTGCCGTCGGGTATGGTATCTCCGATTCCGAGACTCAGCCAGGTATCCCTTCCTTCACGGAATTCCAGTTTACCGTCGAGGTAATCGATATTGAGATCTACGGCACTCAGGGGCAAGATGGTGCATAGAAGAAACATAACCCCTGCAACGATGGGAAAAACACGCCTGTTCATGTCATAAATATAACGCAGATAATCATTCATGACAAAAAAACCGCCCGCCGGTATCAACCGGGGGCGGAATAAGTGTTCAAGATGCTGAAATGGTTATTTACCCTGAACTTTCACGGTGAAGGGCTTGGCCTCAGGCTTTTTCCTGAGAACTACTGAGAGAATCCCGTTCTTCATTTCAGCATCGACATCACTCTTGTTCACATCATCAGGCAGTACGAATGAACGCTTCAGGTTTCCCTGCCGTCTTTCACGCACATACCAGGTGACTTTCTCGTCTTCCTTGTCCTCTTTCTCGGTGTTCTCGAGGACTTTTGCCTCGATTACCAGAAGGTTGTCCTCAACCCGGACATCCACATCACCTGCCGAGAAACCTGGAAGATCGGCTTCGATCTGATAACCGTCTTTATTTTCAGCGATATCAACTTTGAAACCTCGTTGGGCCGGAGCCGCATTGCCGGTATAAAACTGGTTGAACATGTGGTCCATGTCGCTGATCAGATTGGCGGGCCGATAAGATTTGGTGGTCAGATACTTCATTTGTATGCCTCCTTAAGGCTTAATTACGTTTTTCGTGTCGCTTAACGTCGACACTTACATATAAGCATATAGTGTGCCAAGTTCGAGTGGTTATACGTTATATTGTTTCTATGTAATGAAATACGATTCTTAGAAACCGGTTGAATTTACAGAAATTGTAAATTGACCTCTGGCGAGGTGCCGGGAATTGCTATGATTGAGTCATTTTGAGGCAGCTCGA
>DAOVYP010000305.1 GCA_030635565.1 Spirochaeta sp.
AGTCCAGTTCAGTCCATGAATACCCGAGATAGGTTTCCAGGGCCTCCCTGACGGCGGATAAGACATGACCCGGAGCAACGCTGACATGATGCCTGTAACCGGTACGACCGATGATATGCAGTTTCTGCTGCAGCCCCTTGATTTCGGCGACCCCCGCGCACCCGAAAAACTCCTTGGGTATCTCATCCTCGGTGATACGTCCTTCGCCTCCGTAAATAAATATCTTTCCGTCTTCGGTTTTCGCCGAGGCGAATGTCATGGGCATCGGCTTGATGCGTCCCTGGTTCGGACCCCACCCGCAGCCCGGGCCCAGGGATTTGGCGAACATGGGATGATCGATGACGGTTCCCCGGGACTGCATGAGGGACGGGGGAACCGGACCACAATGGAAGAGTATGCACTTGTCATCCTCCGCACCCCAGTTGTTGTTCCAATCCAGTACGGTGGCCGGCCGGCCGGATGCGACTTTCAGCGCATGCATGGTAAGGGCGTTTGCCACATCGAGTTCACATGCGGCGGCGATCCCGCGCTCGTTGAGTTCGCCGAGGATGGTACAGGGAGCTATTTTGAGTTCCTTTTCCAGCTCGATCCAGCAGCGAACCGCCATGGCGTCCATATCGTACTCATCGATCACTTCATCCAGAACCAGGGCCAGCTTAACCATATTGGACACCGATTCATCAGGGACTTCGGACATATCGGTAATACCTGTCAGGGTTTCCATTTTTGCCCGGTAAGCATCGCTTTTCACATCGCAGGCACGTGTCCTGGATATGATTTCGGACAGATCGAGGGTTTCGGTGGTGACTCTGTATTTCTGCAGCGTCAATTCATCGAAACGAACCGTTTTAAAGGCGGTGGTACGGGCACCGACGGCACCGATGGTGAACTTGCGGCAGCTTTTCACAACACGGCACACGGTAGCAAAATAATGCAGCTGACGGGTGAACTCCGGGTCTTCGGGATGCAGAACATGGGGCGGCATGGAAGTATAGGGAACCTTGTACTGGTAGAACACATCCATCACCGAGAATTTCCCACAATAAGCATCCCTGCGGTCGGCGACACCGAGACGTTCCATCTCGTCGGGATAGGCAACAATCCAGATGGGAACCCCGGCTTCCTCCAGGGCGGCAACGGCCCCGGTTTCATCCCCGAAATTCGGCAGACAGAGAATCACACCGTCAATATCCTGTTGATCCGACAGCCATCCGGCGTATTTTCGGCCTTCCGCGACACTTTCCACCGCACCGAAGCGCGTTGCATTTTCTGGCATCAGAAGTCCATCATAACCGGCATTTTCCACGGCTGCAGAAAGTTCCCGGCGGGCACCGGACATCAATTTTTCGGGGAAGAATCCCCTGTTGCCGAAGAAAAGCGCGAATCGCCGGGTTCTGGTATCCATGATGAACACCTCCAATAGGATAGTCATATTAATGTCAAATGAGCCTGAAATGAATGGATATTTCAATCCAAAGCATGTATTTTCTGGCATTCTATTTTACTTGAGGATAACATGAAATCCCATGATTCTGAACATGAGCGACCGGGTCAAAGGAGAAAGGATGAGCGAATTACCCTATGGACTCCGACGCCGGCTCAGTACCGTGTTCCTGGGCATCATCCTGTCATTTGCCATCCTGAATGCCTTCAATCTGATCTGGATCGGTTTTTTTTACCGGCAGCTCTCCACACGTCTCACTCGGCAGGCCGGTATACAGGAGCTTATCTCCGAAATCCGGGATCAGAAAACCGTTATGCTCAATTACTCCCGGAGTCTCAATCCCGTTTACCTGTCCGATCAGGCCAGTCGTAAAAACCGCATCAAGTCCCTGATAAATGGTGAACTCAACGCTGAACCTCTGGCGTACCAGACTCTGTACCGGATCGGTGATATCCACCAGATGATAATCACCCTTGATGAGGCTGAAGAGTCAATGATTACCGATGCCGAAAATGGGCTGCAGACTATATATGTCAAAGCCCGAGGTGATAACCTGTTGCAATTATCCGACTTCATTATCGCTGAACTCCAACTCATCACTGAAAGTTATACTCATGAACTGGATCTGTTCTATCAGAGATTTTCCAGACGAATGACACGGATGACGATGTTGAGTCTGATTCTTCTCTCCTCGGCATTTATCGCAGCGATTTACACAGCCAGAAGATTCCTCCTGTCCGTATCTCGTCCGATACACCTCCTGGCGACAAAACTCGTCAATTTCGGCGAAGGTGACATGGAAACCCGGGTCGGCGATATCGGCGGCAAAGACGAAATAGCTGTTCTCGGCCGCTCATTCGACCACATGGCCGATCGAATCCGGAGCCTGATCCGGGATATCAGGGACAAGGCGGATCTTGAAAAACGACTGAGTGAGCAGCAATTGGCGAGGCAGGAAGCCGAACGGTTACTCAAGGAAGCGGAGCTCGCCCACCTTCATGCCCAGATTAATCCCCACTTTCTCTTCAATACACTCAATATCCTCGGATCCTTGAGTGTCCTGGAGAAAGCTCCGCGTACTGGAAGCACCATATCCGACTTGTCCGAGCTTCTTCGTTACAGTCTCAGAACCGGCTCCGGTATGGTGAGCCTGCGGGATGAAGCGGATATTGTTCGCAGTTATATGGCGATTCAAACTTTGCGTTTCGACGACAAAGTGAGCTATTACGAAGACATCGATTCGACTTTATATCGAACAGAGATTCCCGGTATGATACTCCAGCCTTTGGCGGAAAATAAAGTCAAACACGGCCTGGAACCAATAGAGAGAAAAGGTTCGGTTCATTTGCTCATTCGCCGAATTGGCAGCGTTGCCGAGATACTCCTATCTGATGATGGTGTGGGCATAAGTGACAGGGCCCTGTCCCTGCTGGAAGAAGAATCGATAGGTACCAAGTCGTTGGGTATCAGGAATGTCCGAAAACGGCTTCAACTCCACTACGGCCGGGATGTACTTACCGTTTACCGCCGCTCGGGCAACGGTACCGAGTGCCGATTACGAATTCCCCTGGCTGATGAAGACTGATATCGGTTGAGGCTCAGATATCAATCGCTTTTTCGATAATCCCTGGGTGTAGATCCGAATTTTTTGCGAAAGAGCCGTCCAAAATATGCAACATCTCCATACCCCACCCTATGTGCAATTTCCTGTATGGGTGATGGTGTTTCCTTGAGCAGCCGCGCTGCCGCATGCATACGCTCCTGGACCATGTAGTCATGAAAATTACGACCGCATTTCTCCTTGAAGAGCCGACTCAAGTATGGAGCCGACAATCCCACCGAAGCGGCGGCGCTTTCGAGGTTCACTTCCCTCAGGTCGTTCAAATTAATGAAATGCTTTACTTTCCTTAACAGCAGATCGTCACTACCCTCGTCATTACCCAGGTTCCTCACCAGATCTCTCACCACCAGAAGAAACCATTCCTTCAGGACGACATGGTCGGTGCATAACAGAGCTTCCCTGATGATGTTGGCCATGCTATGTCTCTTCGGTTCTCCACTGATTTTCTCCCATTCCCTCCGGAATACGATGAGAAATTCGGTGACGGCGAAACGGGAATCCATCAGGGGATCCTCAGGATTCACAAGATCGTCGGCCAATTCACCGGCGGCGTTAAGGGCCGCTGTACCATTCGACGCTCGACAGGCCCGCAGAAAGGCTTCTTCGCCCTCGACAGGATAGGTATCACGCCTGGAGGACATGCCGCTGTGGAGAACGGGAAACACAATGGATCGTGAATCTCTGTCTTCCTGCAGTGCATCGAATGCAAGACGAAACGACTCGGGGAATTGACCCGGCTCTTTCCGAAAAGGACCCACTCCAACTCGAACACGAGCATTCGTATTGGTCCGGATGTGGTGACTGATTTCGCGGGCAAGGAATTCAGCTTCACTGCGCCATGACTCAGCAGAACCATCCAGTGTCTGGATGAATATCGGAAGATAA
>DAOVYP010000082.1 GCA_030635565.1 Spirochaeta sp.
GATTGGCCACCAGCAGGGTTTCCCGCGCGCCTTTCGGCGCCGCCTCCTCCCAGTTCAGGACGGCCTCAAGCAGGCGGTGCCCTTCTTTCTCACCGAGGGCCAGGGCTTCGCCGCGGTCGGGAGTATCACCGAATGGCGCCAGCAGATTGGTGAGCCAGAGGGTGATGCAGTCGAAGAGGACCGTGGATGGAGAATCTCCTGAGAGGGCGCCAGAGGTCATTCCTGCAAAATATCCGGCAGGATCCTCAGGTTCCTCAACAGTTATCCAGGATGAGGGACGGCCGGCCTGATGGCGGCGGATACGATCTTTCATTTCATCGTCCCCGGCCCGGGCGGTGGCCAGATAGGTGACAGTTCCGACAGATTCACGTTCGGCCGCAAGACGGGCGGCGAATGAGCTTTTACCGCTTTTGACTCCGCCGAGTATGAGTATCATCAGGAATTCCCTTTCATGCAGCCTATGTTACCCGTATCGATGATAAGATGGAATTCACGATGCCGATCAATGGCCAAGCCGGTTACCGACAGGTTCCCGCCTAATAGGTTAATTGCTAGACTGGGTCTGGTGAATAAAGAAACAAGAAACGGCATTGCGGCCGGTGTATCGGCCTCTCTCTTATGGGGTCTTCTGCCTGTTTACTGGAAAACCCTGGGCGTTGTGCCTCCCTTGGAGCTTTTATCCTGGCGGGTTGCAGGCTGCAGCGTCTTTGCCTGGCTCTTCATATTTTTCAGGCGCCGTCCACTGAGCCGCAAAGTACGCTCCCCCCGGGTCATCGGCTACCTTATCCTCGCTTCTTTGCTCATCGGCGTGAACTGGGGGGTCTTCATCTGGATTGTAGCTACTGAAAGAATCCTTGAAGCCAGTCTCGGCTATTATATTACGCCCCTTGTGAATGTCCTCCTGGGTGTTATTTTCTTCTCCGAACGTCTGGGGCGAATCCGGTATATCGCTATTTTTCTTACCCTCATCGGTGTTGTCCTGATGACCCTGGACACTGGAATTTTTCCCTGGTTGAGCATCCTTCTGGCTGTGATGGTCGGGTTTTACGGTATGGCGGTAAAACAACTTCCGTTGGAGATCGACAGTATCGAGGTTCTGGCCTGGGAAACAGCACTACTGGGACCCATTGCCGCCGCATATCTGGTTGTGCAGGGTTTCGATGGATTCCTCCACTTTTCGGGTTATGGCTCAAAGGTGACGATACTGCTCATCCTGGCGGGAATCGCCACTTTGGCGCCGCTCTGGCTATACGGGACAGGAGTCAAACGTATACCCCTGAGTGCTCTTGGTTTCCTTCAGTTCATCGCCCCGACGATGATGCTTCTTTTGGGCGTTTTAGTGTACGGTGAGCCCTTTGGTATCTACCGTGGAATTGCCTTTACCCTGGTAGCTTCAGCCATGGTGTTGTACACGATATCCCTGCGTCATTCTTGACACTCCGACGGCACAGTGATTAGCTATGGCTACACGGCTTAATCCGTCTGGGATAGCCTTTAAGTAAATAAAAAAATGACCACAGGATGGACATTTGATTCCATCCGGGAGGATATCGGGAATGAGTGAACAGAAGACATGGTCCGGACGACAAAGTTCAACCTGGAGGACCAAGGTTGGTCTGGCTGAAATGCTCAAAGGCGGCGTCATTATGGACGTTGTGACCTCCGACCAGGCGAAACTCGCCGAAGAAGCCGGCGCTTCAGCCGTCATGGCCCTGGAACGTGTTCCCGCCGACATTCGAGCCGACGGTGGAGTATCCAGGATGTCCGATCCCAAGATGATCAAGGGTATTCAGGAAATCGTCAGCATCCCGGTTATGGCCAAGTGCCGGATCGGTCACTTCATGGAAGCCCGCATCCTCGAGTCCCTGGGTGTGGACTTCATCGATGAAAGCGAGGTCCTCACCCCCGCCGACGATCAGTACCACGTTGACAAAAACCTCTTCAAGGTGCCCTTTGTCTGCGGCTGCCGCAATCTCGGCGAAGCACTCAGACGCATCGGTGAAGGTGCCGCCATGATCCGCACCAAAGGTGAAGCCGGTACCGGCGACGTCGTTGAGGCGGTTCGGCACATGCGCACCCTGATGGATGAAATCCGAACCCTTACAATACTGCCCAGAGATCAGCTGATGACCGCCGCCAGGGATATGGGAGCTCCTTACGACCTGGTAGAGGAAGTGGCTCGGATCGGCCGCCTGCCGGTTCCCAACTTCTCCGCCGGCGGCGTGGCAACCCCTGCCGATGCCGCCCTGATGATGCATCTGGGCGCCGAATCGGTGTTCGTGGGCTCAGGTATTTTCAAGTCCGGTGATCCGGCACGGCGGGCCAAGGCTATTGTCGAGGCGGTCACTCACTTTGATGATCCGGTAAAACTGGCCGAAATATCCGAAGACCTGGGCGAGCCCATGGTGGGCATCAACTGCGACGACCTGGGCGAGAAAGAGAGACTCGCAAGCCGCGGCTGGTAGCTGCCCGTCATATTCCGGAATCCATTCAATGAGTAAAACTATCGGCGTCCTGGCCCTTCAGGGCGCCTTCGCCCGACATATGCAGGTATTCGAGTCCCTGGGTGTTTCCACTGTGGAAGTGCGGGAGCCCGACGATCTCCCGGGCATCAACGGCCTGGTTATCCCCGGCGGCGAGAGCACCACCATCAGTAAAATGCTGGTGCGATGGGATCTGATCGAACCTATTAAACGTCTGATTGATAATGGACTGCCGGTGTTCGTTACCTGCGCCGGGCTTATTCTCCTGGCCGATCATCTGGTTAATTGGGATGACCTCCCGAGGCCCGGCGGCCTCAACCTCACCGTGGTCCGGAACGCCTACGGCCGGCAGATCGACAGTTTCGAGGCGTCTCTGGAGATCAGCATACCCGGAGACCCCGCACTCTCCGAATCACCGTTTAACGGTGTGTTCATCCGGGCCCCCCGTATTGTTGCCGACGGAGTGGGAGAGGGCGTCGAAGTCCTCTGTTCATTCGAAGGTCATCCGGTTCTGGTAAGGCAGGGGAACATTCTCGGAGCCTCGTTCCATCCCGAACTGACCGGGGATGACAGGCTGCATGAGTGGTTTCTCAACAACATGGTGAATGCCCGTTAAGGGGGAGGGTTATCATTAAACCGGCCGTGAGTATCTTTGGTTTCTTAATTCTTGCAATTTTATGGTACATACCAGAATGTAAATATTCAAAAAATAAGGTTACATTCTTGTCTTCATTCAGGGTATAATCCCGTAAAAATAACTGCAAAACCGTGTTTTATGAGATTGGTACAACTGATGTATTTAAAATTTTGTCCCTTATATTAATCACATTTCTGGAGGAATTACAGAATGTCAGAAGCAGTGAAACCCGCCGGATCCGGCTGGGTCGTTTATCCGATCGGAAGCAAGCCCCCCTGGGGCCTGTCCATTCTTCTGGGTATCCAGCAGTACCTTACCATGTTCGGTGCCACGGTACTCATTCCCTTTATCATCGGCGGTGCCATCGGCATGCCTATCGAAGAATTGGCCTTGCTGATTTCAACCATGTTCTTCGTTTCGGGAATCACGACACTCATTCAGCAGTCCCCCATCGGGAACAGACTGCCCATTATTCAGGGCGGAACCTTCTCATTCCTGGGACCCATGTTCGCCATCATCGGCATGGTGGCCGCCGAAGGTTTGGGTTGGGAAATAATGATCCAGCAGATCTGTGCTGCGGTTATGTTTGCGTCCCTGTTTGAGATTGTTCTGGGTTACACCGGCCTGATGGGTCAGATCAAGAAACTGTTCAGCCCCGTGGTGATCGGTCCCACCATCGCCATGATCGGTCTGGCACTCTTTACCATCGGTGCTCCATGGATGGCCGGTAACTGGGCTGTCTCAGGTATCACTTTGGTGGCCTTGATTCTCTATTCCCAGGTATTCAGCCGCAAAAGCAAGGTATTCATGCTCTTCCCCGTCCTCCTGGCCGTCCTCACCGGTTGGCTCGCAGCTATCATCGGCACCGCCACAGGCTGGATTCCTGTAGGCAATCCGGCCAATGTCACCGGCCGTGCCGATCTCATCGCCGCTGCACCATGGTTTAGTTTCCGACCCATGGTTCCATTCAAATGGGGACTTCCGGAACTCAATGGCATCACCCTGGCCGGCAGCTTTGGTATGCTCGCCGGTTTCCTGGCTTCCATGATTGAGTCCGTGGGTGACTATTACTCCTGTGCCCGCATCTCCGAAGCACCGGTTCCCACCAGCAAGATGATCTCAAAAGGGATTGGCGCGGAGGGACTCGGCTGTCTCATCGCCAGTATCTTCCAGACCGGTAACGGCACTACCAGCTACTCCGAGAACATCGGGGCCATCGGTCTGACACGTGTCGCCAGCCGCCGGGTTATTATCATGGGCGCCCTCGTAATGCTCGTCCTTCCCCTCTTCGGTAAGTTCGGATCTACGCTGGCTACCCTGCCTCCTCCGGTTGTCGGTGCCATGTTCGTGGGTATGTTCGGTCTTATCGCCGCAGTGGGTCTGTCGAACCTTCAGTTCGTCAACATGAACAACTCCCGAAACCTGTTCATCATCGGTATCGCATTTTTTGCCGGTCTTTCGGTACCTGCGCAGTTCAACACACTTGTTGGTGTCGCCGCTTCTCCCGTTGACTGGTCGGGAGCCGGACAGTTTGCTGCAGTATTGGGGAATATCCTTCAAGCCATACTGGCCAGCGGTATGGCGGTTACCGCCATTGTGGGCATGATCCTGGACAACACCCTTCCCGGTGCAACCACCGCTGAACGTGGTCTGGATCAGTGGGAAGCTGGGGCTTCCGAAAAGGCCTGGGAAGAGGCCGAAGCGGCATGGGCCAAGCTTTAATCCTGATCTGATTTTATGTTTATGTACGGGGGCCGACCGCTTCCCGTATGGATACGGCCGGGTTCGACTCCCGGCCGTACCAAATTCAAGGAGTGTGTCGATGCGACGGAAAATCATTGTTTTTCTGATGATCATCCTGCTTATCGCGCTTTTATATATGATTTTCAATTTTGGAAATGAGGATGGATTGCAGCGTCACCTCGTTCCTGCTCCGTCAAAGGATTTCTGGATCCTTTCGGGTATCGGTCTGGCGGTTTTTGCCCTCAATCTGCTCCTGATGCGCGATGCAGACAAACGTAAGGACGAAAATGATAGGCGGTAACCTTATAACAAACATGGCCCTGGCTTTGGTCTTAGTTGCCGGTGTTCTCTGCTTCCTTGCCCTACGTCAATATCGTGCTCGTCGCCGAATTCGGGACTATACCGGGGGTATGATGCCGGAAACCCTGGATTTCGGTGTCAATTTTTACGGGTATTCCACCGACAAAGGACACTTGCGACGACAGAAAGGCGTCATATTTGCCACTTCCGAGGCCCTGGTTTTCATTGGGCGGAAACACCGATCCGAAATCGTCGAGATGACCTGGGACCATCTGAAGGGATGGTCAGTGGTAGGTGAGTTCAGGGGACGGCCCCTGGATATCAAAGTACTGTGCTTGAGACTGGCCGGAGATATCGGATTGCCCAAGGATCTTGCATTTTCAGTACCACGGCCGGAATTCTGGACACGTTTGATTGATATCGCGATAAAGTCCGGTTAAAAATATGGATTTAACTGATCACTTAACCATCAGGGCGGTTATACTGACTGATACGAAAGCGGCTCATCGGCGAAGGGCCTGTTTGCCGCTTTTTACCATGCTCGGATGCCAACCCCGGGGTATGATACCTTTCGTATAATTTCCGGAATGGCATAAAGCGGACTGACAAGGAGAATTTGACAATGCGAACGATTATCAAGGGCGGTACTATCGTCACTGCCGGAGACACTGTCGCTGCCGATGTTCTGGTGGAAGACGGTGTTATTACGGCTATCGGAAATCCAGGGGTAGAGATCCGGCAGAATGACGAAATCATCGAGGCGAAAGGCCTTCTGGTTATGCCCGGTGGGATCGATCCTCATACACATCTGGAGATGCCTTTCGGAGGCACTGTTTCCTCCGATGATTTCTTCACAGGCCACAGGGCCGCGGCTTTCGGCGGCACTACAACTCACATCGATTTCGCCCTGCAGGCGAAGGGCGAAAGCCTGGTCGACGGCATACGAACCTGGAAGGCCAGAGCCAGGGATAAGGCGGCAATTGATTACGGTTTTCATATTGCGGTTTCCGATCCCACGGACGAAACCATTGCCGAGATTCCCAATGTCGCCGGCGAAGGTGTCACCAGCCTCAAGGTATTCCTGGCTTACAAAAACGTATTCCAGGTTGATGACACTGCATTCCTGAGGGTTCTTGAAACCGCCGGTGGAGCCGGAATGCTCACCATGGTGCATGCTGAGAACGGCGATGCCATTGCGATGGCCACTGATCGACTCCTGGCCGAGGGCAAGACCGACATGAAATACCACAATGTTGCCCATTCGGCCATCATCGAGGCCGAAGCCACCAGTCGGGCCGTGGATTTCGTTGAAATAACCGGTTCTCCGCTCTACATCGTTCATGTGGCCTCGGGTCAGGGTCTCAAGGCCATTCGACGGGGTCGTCGCAAAGGCTTGCCGGTAATGGCCGAAACCTGTTCCCAGTATCTCACCCTGACTGACAAGGACATAGAAACCGGCGGATTCGAAGGTGCCAAGTACATCTGTTCCCCGCCTCCCAAAAGTGCCTGGGATCAGAGTATCATCAAGGAATGCATCGCTGACGGTACCATACAGACTCTGGCCACCGATCATTGTCCCTTCTGGTTCGACGGTACAAAAGAGGGGAGGACACCGGGGAAGGAACTGGGAAAGGATTCCTGGGCCAAGGTTCCCAACGGTGTTCCAGGTATCGAAGACCGCTACGTTGTGCTCTGGCAGCTTGGCGTGAACAGCGGACTCATTACTCCGGAACGTTTCGTGGCTCTCTCTTCGACTAATGCCGCGAAAATTTTCGGCATGTACCCGAAGAAGGGAACCCTCTCCGTCGGGGCCGATGCCGACATCGTGCTCTTTGATCCGAAAAGGAAGCACACCATCAGTGCGGATACCCACCATATGAACGTCGACTACAATGTATATGAGGGACTGGAAGTGACCGGCTGGCCGGTTCGGGTCCTCTCCCGGGGACGAACCCTGGTGGCCGACGGCGAATGGCTTGGTGAGGCCGGATACGGTCAGTTTGTTTCCCGGAAAACCGGGGGAGCTGTTCTGTAAGCATCAGGCAACAACGTGTTGAACAACATATCAGGTAAAAAAGGAAGACTTATGGAAATTAAAAACTGGACCGATCAACTGGAGAACCTGCGTATCAACGGTGCACGTCTCCAGGAAACTATTGAGATTTCGGCAAAAATCGGCGGAACCGACAACAAGGGCATTCAGCGATGCGCCGCCACCGATGAAGACAAGGAAATGCGCGACCTCTACGCCAAGTGGGTGAAGGAAGCCGGCTGTGAATTGATCGTTGATGAAATGGGCAATATGTTCGCCGTCCGCCCCGGAAAGAATCGGGATCTGGGGGCCGTCATGTCCGGGTCGCATCTCGACACTCAGCGGCCCGGCGGCCGCTTCGACGGCATTCTCGGTGTGCTGGCCGCCCTGGAAGTGATGCGGAGCATCAACGACGCCGGTATACAGCTGGAACGGGATTTTATCATCGTCAACTGGACTAACGAAGAGGGCGGCTGGTATGCCCCGGCCTGCATGGGCTCCGGTGTCTGGATGGGAAACATCACCAAGGAATGGGCCTACGACCGGAAGGATCGAGATGGTAAAACCATGTTCGGCAAAGAGCTGGAACGGATTGGCTATAAGGGCGATTTCCCCTGTGATTTCAAAAAATGGAACATCGAGGCCGCCTACGAACTCCACATCGAGCAGGGACCGGTGCTCTGGACCGAGAAGAAGCAGATCGGCGCCCCCAAGGGTATTATCTGCCTCCACTGGTACGATATCTGGCTCGAAGGTACCGCCAACCAGGTGGGACCTACTCCGATGGAAAACAGGAACGACGCCCTGGTGGCCTTCAGTGAAATGTGTCTGACGGTGAACAAGGTGGCCCATCAGATGGGCAACATGGTGGGTACCGTCGGCGAGATACAGAACTACCCCAATAGCCGTAAC
>DAOVYP010000111.1 GCA_030635565.1 Spirochaeta sp.
GTAATTTTAAAAATCGGGGATTTTTGAAATTACCTCACCAGACAATACTTTATTCGGAATCATCATTTTTCAAATGCCATTTGCATAAGGCATTTTTACGGGGCCGGATTTAGCCTGTTTGTACTAATTATATTCAGTGTAAATATTTATCCGGCAAGAATGATACTGGCCCGTAACTTGCTTGATATTTATCGGGAGAACGTTATGAAGAGTGGTTCAAATTGCCAGACATGTGAACTGATGGATATTTGCAGCTTTTACTGGGGCTATCGCAACCACTATGCCGTAATAGAAAGAGAACTCATCAACCGTTATTGTCATTCGGGCGAAGAACCGGAGGCATGCGCCAGAATACGGTTTCTCAAAGAAAACAATGAATCGCCTCTACCCTACCTCACACCGGAGGGTGATGATATCCGCAGTTCAGAAAACCATGAATCAGCGGATATGGCCCAAAAGCATTCATCCCTCACTATGCTGATTTAAATTCACAGCAAAAGCCCATGAATTTCTTCCCTTTCTCTTAACATCATACATGGCATTGTCCGCTTGTTTGATCAGTTCTTTTGCCGTCAAACCATGCTCCGGATACAGGGCGATACCGACACTTAACCCTATATTACCGACTTCGTTTGATGAGGCAATGGCATCTATCATCCCTTTGGCAACGATTGTAGTACCGTCACGATCGCCTATCTGCGGCAGCACGATAAGAAATTCATCACCTCCGAAACGTGCGACAGTATCCGCTTTCCGAAGAGAACCGCGAAGAAGACCTCCAACAATTTTAAGTATCTCATCTCCAGCCTCATGCCCCAGTTCGTCATTAACATCCTTGAAATTATCAAGGTCGGCAAAAAGGATACCGACCAGCTGTTCGTTTCTTTCGGCAAGCTCAATAGCGGAACTGAGCCTGTCCAGCACAAGCCTTCTACTCGGCAATCCGGTTAAAGAATCGTGATTAGCCAGAGATTTCAAATGCTCCTGGAATCTTTTACTTTCAGTGATGTCCTCATTAACGCTGACAAAATGGGTAATCCGACCCCGTTTGTTCAAAACCGGCGCGATCGATGCCGTATCCCAGTACAATTCTCCACTTTTTTTCCTGTTGTGGAATTCACCATGCCATGGCAGGCCGTTGACAATGGTATCCCACATGGTTTTGAAGACCGCCGGATCTGTTTCCGTATTCTTGAGAAATCTCGTATTCCGGCCTACGGCTTCCCGTGAAGAGTATCCTGTTTTATCCGTGAATGCGGGGTTTACATATTCTATCTGACCCTTGGAGTCGGAGATTATTATTGAAGTCGGGGCCTGTTCAATGGCGCTCAGGAGAGTCAGACGCTGGGATTCCAGGGAACTGTAGCTGATCCAGATGAAAGTAAAGGTAAGTCCTGAATAGAAAAACAAAGTGATGATGAAGGCGAACGCCTGAAAATCTCCTGAAAACATAAAATCATCAATATTTCGGATTACCGGAGAAAACAGTGTGACAACCAGCCTTGCGGCCATGAATGCGGCATGGGACGTAAAAAGAATACTCAAGACTATGCCGGCATTACGCCTTGGCCCGATCATGCTTCCCTTCTGTAATAGGACACATACCATCGATACGATGATATACATCAATGACATGATGATGATCCGACTGCTTAACGACGGCTTGATGTAGGTGAAATATATTAAACCAGCTGAAACAGAGATGAGAATCACCAGGATTTCAATATATCTGTGTTTCATCTTCAGGTATTCCCGAATACCCTGATAAAGGAACAGAAAACTCGTTGTGAGTGCGATATTAGCCGCGATGATACTCAGGAAATCCGGTATAAAGTCACGAAAAGAGATCAACAGGAATCCGACAAGAGCATTCAGAAGACTTAAGACCCAATACCCCGTACCCGGCCTGTCCCGGTATGTCTGCCAGAAGGCAAACATCGTTATACACGATCCGAAGAGAACTAGATCGCATATGATTGCCAATGTTCGAATATCCAGTATCATACCCAATTTCTCATCATTTAAGATTAGTGATACTGATTATTGATTACCAATCGGGCTTACATCAGACCGGTGATGAGAATAGAGACTACCAGAGCAAGAATGGCGTAGAACTCGGGGAAAACAGCCAGAATGAAGGTGTTTCCGAATACATCATGCCCGCTGCCCATGGCAGAGATACCGGCCGCACAGACTTTACCCTGCTGTATGGCTGAAAACAATGCCGCTAAACCCATGGCAATACCGGCTCCCAGAGTCATGGCACCCTGAAAGACACTCATTTCCGGATTGACAAAACCGGAGAACAGGATGAAACAGACAAATCCGTACAGCCCCTGAGTAGCCGGCAGAGCTGAAAGAACCAATGAAGATCCGAACACTTCAGGTTTCTTCTTGATTGCGCCGATAGCGCTGGTACCGCCGATAACAAGACCGATAGCCGATCCCGTCCCAGAGAGGCCTACCATCAGGCCCAGGCCGATTCCGGCAAGAATGACTGCAATATTCACGATGTTTTTCCTCCGTAAGGTGCATATGGTATTCCTCCTCCTCTGAATCCGACGGCTTTGTAGAATTCCACAAAGGTGAGACGGAGAGGATGAACGAAGGCCCCGAGGGCCGCCAGTGCGAAATTAATGAAATGCCCGCCGATGAGAACGAGCAGCATGAAGATCCAGGAAAAGAAACCCGGATTATCACCCCGGATCATCAAGGCGATAAGATTAATGGCTCCACCGAGAAGTCCCCCGGCAAGGGCGAGGGCAAAGAGCCTGATATAGGAAAGAATGTCGCCGGGAACGCCTGATGCGATTCCATACATCTCCCAGAGCCCCAGCAGGGGCGGATCCAGAATTTCCTTCCCGGGTTGTTAAAGAACAAGATGATAAGAACACCGAAGGCCGCCAGTCCCAAACCGATGCCGACAGTATTTCCGAGCATCACAATCCAGGCACCGACAGGGATGGGACCCACGGCGAATGTGGAGTCCATATTTCCGACGGCCCAGACAACAATACCAATGATGAGCAGGAAAGTTCCGGCGGGCTGCAGGGATGCGGTAAAGCCTTCCTGACGCCATTTATTCACCACCTGCATAATGAAGCCGATGAGTATCTGCACGACACCAAGCAGGATGGAGAACGCCATGGCATCATTGATGTCACGGAACAGAAGGAATGATGCCACTTCTTCGGGCAGATTCGGAAGAGCATCGATTTTCATTCCGAACAGGGTATTCAGAAACAAACCGCCAATAACCGTCATGAGCCCCAGAATGAAACCCAGTGCGGCCAGCGATTTCAAGGCTTTCTTCTTCAAGAGGAAGAATCCTGCCAGCGCGGAAAAAGTGACAATGATACCGTAGCCCACATCGGCAAGGCAGAGTCCGAAGTAGAATGCGAAAAATGGTGCGAAAAACGGTGTCGTATCGATTTCCAGATATTGAGGAAGACCGAATATTTTCGTTATCGGTTCAAAAAGACGGGCCACGGGTCCGTTTTTGAGTTTTATCGGCGTCTCACCCGGCATTGCGGAATCGGTAATGAGCGGTAGAATGTTTCTCGTTTCGAGAAAGGACTCCAGTCCGGCAACCAGTGAGACAGGGATAAACCCTGTCAGACACATCACCTCACCATCAGCTTCATGCCCCAGGGACAGGGCGACTAACCGACGCTCACGTTCGGATTCGAGACTGAGGATTTCTTCCACAATCAGGGATCGGCTTTGAGTCAGTACCGTCAACCGTGACTCCAGCACCTTCACCGCGGAATCGGTTTTCCCGATAAGACGCCGGACTTCGTCGGATCCGGATTTGAACAATCTTTCTTCGGGAAACAGGGGTACCACGGCTCGTTCATCCAAACCGCTCCGGCGAATCTCGACAAAATAGATCTTTGTCGTGTTTTCTCTGATGATTTCGATATACCTGTCAGAAAAATCGGCGTCTTCATAAGCTTTCGGCGAAAGGATGTGGTACGTGATATATACACCTTCTTCTTCAAGACGGGAAATTATCAGCGGGTCGAATCGGCCCCAGGGGGAAAGAGCCGCCAGATCCTTATGCAACCGGTCCGCTTCGGCGGCATATCGTGCCAGCTCCGCCTGGATTTCTCTGGTTTGCAGCTGAAGAATCTCAACATCTGCAATTTTCCCCTCGGCGATTTCAGTTTCAGGTGTTTTACTGTCATATCTCTCTGCATGAGATTTGAGTTCGAAGTTCGTCTTCTTCAGGGCCGTTATCCGGCTCCCGAGATCCATGACTCCCGAATCGTCGGCTACAGCCCCGGTTTCGATGTGGATGACACCTATTTTCTGAAGATCGGCCAGGACGATTTCGGCATCGGCTGCGGCCATCAGAAGATGGATCTTTTTCATCTTTTCAACCATCAGGAGAGCTCCACCGCTGCCATCTGTTTG
Source organism: Spirochaeta sp. (assembly GCA_030635565.1). GTDB lineage: Bacteria > Spirochaetota > Spirochaetia > DSM-2461 > DSM-2461 > UBA2779. Next base: position 4,417 of record DAOVYP010000111.1, read on the forward strand.
GCTTTCGTGATTTTCTGGGCGGCTTTTTCAAGATTTTCCACATCTTCCAGGTATCTCTTGATTTTCAGAACGGCTTCGGCAAACTCGGGGATTTGCACTTTTTCGTAGAGGTTCACCTTCTGCGTGGTTTTCTTCCTGGCGTATTCAAGCAGATCCACACGTTCATTGGCTACATCGATTTTCGACATGGCTCGAATGAGATTTTTCACGGTAGAACGGCCCCATGAAAGCCAGGAAGGATCCAGAACCGCCGATAAAGAACTCTCGCTGAATTCGATGTCCCCGAGTACGGGTATGGTGATGCCTGCAATGTTGTTTGAGGTGTAATTCACCGATGAAACGGCCAGAGACGGCAGTGGGAATTCCGAGTAAAGCTGTTCGGATTCACCGACAGCCGCCCGTAATGCATCCAGAGCCGTCCGGAGCTCATCCAGTCTATACTTCTCCTTCTTGATGGTGATGCGCAGATAGGCTTCCTTGCTTTTCAGTGTAGGTAGAGCGGCTACGCGAATCTTCAGTTCTTTCTGAAGTGCCTGCATGCTCACTTTGTTGTATTGGAATTTCACCGCCATGAGGGGAGCCCCGCATTCATCACTCTGAACCCTGCCAGTATTTGTCGGTTACGGCTTTCTTGATGCCCACTTCTTCAAGGGAGAAATGAGACTCGAGTAGCCGCCAGGTTACATCCAGCATGGTATCGGTATCCAGATCGACATCAATGGCCAGAAGAGCCTCGGAATATTGACGGGCGAAATTCATGGTTCGCTCGTCGTATTCGGTGAGGTCGAAACCGTTGTCCCGTTTGGTTTTCGCTTCGGCGGCGTCGGCATAGAGGCGCACTGCGGCGTTCATAACCTGGCCGTGATCTTCCCGGGTCTTCTTGCCGATAACCTGTTGTTTCAGGCGAGACAGAGACCGGAAGGGATCGACAATCACCTTGCCGATATCGGTATCGGTCCGCAGAAAGAGTTGACCTTCGGTTATGTAACCGGTGTTGTCCGGGATGGCGTGGGTGATATCGCCGCCGGAGAGTGTGGTAACGGCAATGATGGTGATGGATCCGCCCGCAGGAAACTGGACGGCCTTTTCGTAAAGCTTGGCCAGATCGGAGTACAGGGAACCCGGCATCGAATCTTTGGATGGAATCTGGTCCATCTTATTGGAAACAATGGCCAGGGCGTCGGCGTAGAGAGTCATGTCCGTGAGGAGGACCAGTACCTTCTCGTTCTTGTCGACTGCGAAATACTCAGCGGCGGTGAGAGCCATGTCAGGAACCAGGAGCCGCTCCACAGGAGGATTTTCGGTTGTGTTGATAAAACTGATAATCTTGTCCAGGGCACCTGCGTTTTCAAAAAGTGCCTTGAAATAAAGATAATCATCGTTGGAGAGTCCCATGCCTCCAAGGATTATTTTGTCGGCCTCGGCCTTGAGAGCCACATTAGCCATCACTTCGTTATAGGGCTGATCGGGATCGGCGAAAAATGGAATCTTCTGTCCAGTCACCAGGGTGTTATTCAGGTCTATGCCGGCGATACCGGTGGCGATGAGCTGGTTCGGCTGCTTGCGCCGGACCGGATTCACCGAAGGACCGCCGATTTCACGCTCCTCACCCTCAACCTCCGGTCCACCGTCGATCGGCCGTCCATAGGCGTCAAAGAAACGTCCGGCCAGATCTTCGGAAACCTTCAGTGTCGGCGGTTTACCAAGGAACACCACCTGGGCGTTGGTAGAAATACCTTCGGTTCCCACGAAAATCTGCAGTGTAACTTCGTCCCTGTTGATTTTCACTACCTGTGCCAGACGGTCTTCCACCCATGCCATTTCCTCATTACCCACTCCGGTGGCCTTGAGGGTGACGGTCGCCTTGGTAATCTTGTCAATTTTCGTATGTATTTTCTGAAAAGCCCGGCTTTGCATCAGGCCACCTCTCCTTCGTTCAGAGTGGTCTGCAGTTCGGATTCGAACTCCTTGAACTCTCCGGAACCGAACTCGCAGAAGTTCATCTGTTTGAGCGAGTTGATAAGTCTCTTAAAATAAGGAGCTACTTGTTCAAAGGATCCGAAACTGAAGTCCCTGTCACAGATTCCCTTTACCACATTCAGGCCGAACTCCTGGCGTTCCACCGATGCGAAACGGTCTATTGGGTCGAATGCATCCTGCTGGATGAGAGCGGTATCGATCACCTCACTCTTCCAGAAGTCAACATGATAATCCACAGGTACACCGTCGTCACCGAGGATGGAAATCTGATCCTGGGCTTCCTTCCCCCGAAGCATACGGTTCTTGAGGGACAGTACATCAGCCACCCAGTTTTCTCCCGATCGTTCGGTGAGATATGCGCGGATTTCCGGGCTTTCCAGATATTTGGAGTAACTCTCCTGGGGATCGATAGCCGGATAGCGTTTTGAGTCCGCCCGCTTCTGGGACAGGGCGTAAAAACATTGTGCGGCCTTCTTTGTGGATTCTGTAACCGGTTCTTTGAGGTTTCCGCCTGCAGGGGATACCGTCCCCAGGAATGTGACGGCCCCGGTTTCCCCGTTATTCAGGTAGACGACTCCCGCCCGGGCGTAAAAGTTGGCAATGATGGCTGAAAGATCCATGGGAAAAGCATCGGGGCCGGGGAGCTCTTCAAGGCGGTTGGACATCTCACGAAGGGCCTGAGCCCAGCGGGAGGTGGAATCGGCAAGAAGAAGGATACTCAGGCCCATTTGGCGGTAGTACTTACCGATGGTCATGGCCGTATAAACCGAGGCTTCCCGGGCCGCCACCGGCATA
>DAOVYP010000480.1 GCA_030635565.1 Spirochaeta sp.
ACCTCAAGACCCGCCTTTATGAGGTCGGAACAATAGCTGCAGCCGGCATCGGTGATGAGTATGTCGACATGCTCCGACCGGGCAAGTACACTGAATGCCCTGACTGTCGCGTTGGTGGAATCGGCCAGGATAACCCGGCGTTTCGACGAGGCCAGAACCTGCTTCTTCAGCCGGCTTTCGATGATGTTCTGACTGGAGAAGACGCCTTCGGCGGTAAACCCGGTGGCACCGATAAAGCCGGTTTCAATCTGGTAGTCCGCCAGATTGGCCAGGGACAGAGGGCCGACGAAAGAACCGGCCTCGCGGCGGAAGGAGCCGCCAATGGTATAGAGGCTTATGCTTTCGCAGTCGGCCAGGATATTCATGATGGGCAGGGCGTTGGTGATAACCCTGACCGCCCGCCCGTCATCCCTGAGTTTCTCAGCCAGTGACTGACATGTGGATCCCGAATCCAGAAATACGGTATCTCCCTCATTGATGAGGGATACGGCACAACGGGCGATAATACGCTTGAGTTCCGGATTCTCCCTCTCCCGGAGATTCAATGTACGCATCCGGCTGTTATCCTGGGCCAGACGTGCACCACCGTGGGTTCGGAGTATGAGTCCCTGATCCTCAAGGAAGTTCAGATCTTTGCGGATGGTGACTTCCGAGACTTCCAGCCGATCTTTGAGTTCCTGGACTGAAACAGTTCGCAGAAGCTCGACAGTCTTCAGGATTTTATTGTGACGATCGATGAGAGCCATGGTACTCCGTGTTAAAGTGACTTTCTTGTAGTTTCGAAATACACAATAAAACGAAAGCGGTTTGCTGTCAATATCGGGATAGCATCATGCAGGACCCGGGAGCAAAGGGTAACCCACCGGGTCATCGGAAATGTTTTTTCTGAAAATGTTTGATCATTGCAGGATGGCGGATCATAATTCATGAATCGATTAATATCGAAAGGAGATTTTCATGAAAAAATTGTTTATTCTGATGCTCGTCCTCATCGTGGCTGCAACAGCCGCATTTGCCGGCGGCAAGGGCGAAGAAGCCGCACCTGCTGCAGAGTCTGCCTCTGCACCTGCGGGTCCTGTCGCAACCGACAAACTCGTTGTCTATTCGCCTAACAGCGACGGACTGTTGAATGCCACCATTCCGGCTTTCGAAGCGATGTACGGTGTCAAGGTTGAAGTGATTTCCGCCGGAACCGGCGAAGTCTTCAAGCGACTCGAGGGCGAGGCCAACAACCCTTACGCCGACGTGGCTTTCGGCGGTGCCTTCGCCACCTACATGAACAGTGAAGAGCTCTTCCAGCCCTACACCTCTGCCAACGACGGTAAGGTTATTGATATATACCGGAACAAGACCGGTTTCATCACTCCCTACGTGCTGGACGGTAGTATCATCCTGGTGAACAAGAGTCTTATCGGTGACATTGAGGTGAATGGATACAAGGATCTGTTGAACCCTGCACTCAAGGGCAAGATTGTTTCGGCCAACCCCTCGGCCTCTTCCAGCGCCTATGCTCACCTCACCAACATGCTCAACGCCATCGGTAAAGGCGATTACGAGAATGCTGATGCCTGGAAGTTCGTTGTTGACCTTTTCACCAACACAGTAGTCATCGACAGCTCCAGCTCCGTCTGGAAGGGTGTGCGTGACGGCGAATACACCATCGGTCTTTCCTATGAGGATCCCAGCGTCCAGCTCGTCCGGGACGGCGCCGACGTGAAAGTCGTCTACATGGAAGAAGGCGTGGTGTATCTTCCCGCCGGATCAGGCATCATCAAGAACTGCAAGAATCTGGTGAATGCCCAGAGGTTCATCGACTTCATCACCTCCCCTGAAATTCAGGACGCCTACGGCACCACCATCACCAATCGACCCGTTATGGCCGGCGTGGCCACTCCGGACTATATGACCAACATCAGTGATATCAACATCATCGAAGAGGACATGAGGTACGTCACCGATAACAAGCAGGCCCTGCGGGATAAATTCAAAGATATCTACGTAGACATCCAGGGCTAAGGGAGCGAAACCGGGATATGAGTGTCGGCATCTCAATCAGGAACGCAGTCAAGATATACGGAGAGAACACGATTATCCCGGATTTATCCATAGAAATCCTTGATAAGGAATTCTTCACCCTCCTCGGTCCCTCGGGTTGCGGCAAAACCACCCTCTTAAGGATGATCGCCGGATTCAACACCATCGAGGGGGGGGAATTCCGCTTTGATGAAAAGCTTATCAACGATATGGAGGTGAACAGGCGGAACATCGGTATGGTGTTCCAGAATTACGCCATTTTCCCTCATTACACCGTACGGCAGAATGTGGAATTCGGACTGAAGAACCGGAATCTTCCAAAACACGATATCCGCATGACTACCGAGGAATTCCT
>DAOVYP010000120.1 GCA_030635565.1 Spirochaeta sp.
GTGGAAGGCCGCAGCGTGACCCCGGTCCAGTCCTCGCCGCTATGCTGTGCGATATACGCGTGCATGGCCAACACGTCATCAGCCCCCTCGGTCGCATAGAGGCTATAGTATGGATACCAATGGGCGCCTGGAACAAGGTAGGTAAGCCTCAGCTCAGCTTTACCCGCAGTCTGTTCATCCTCTGTACGAAGCTGCAGGTGCACAGCTTTCCTGATCTCGCCCGGGGATGGATCTATCTCCTCATGCATCTCTTCGAGCCGGTTCTGCAGATGAGCGAGCCGCTCTTCCATCTCTACCCGCTGATCCGACAACTGGTGTCGGTCCTCAGTCAATTGCTCACGGCGGTCCGCCAGGAAGAGACTCAAGCGCAATCGGGCGTCTGACGGATTCGGGGTTGAGCCGGAAGTATCATCGGGTTGAGGTCTTTCCGGCATGGAGACCGACGATAACAGGTCGATACTGGAATTCAGCTGGTCGACGTCGAACCGAAGACGGGCGAGTTCCCGCTTGACTGACGTCATCTCTATTCGGAGGGATTCGACAGAATCATCCTGGTACTGCCGTTCAGCTGTCACCAGGCTGACCTTGAAATCCCGGGCAATCGGCGCGGATGTATCCTCTCCCATGGGCCGAAAACTGAGTCGTACAGAACCATCGACGAGGCAGGCCGGAAGATCTCCAATTGTGATGTGGGTAATCTCGTCGGTACCTGGATTTTCCAGTGTCGCCGTTCGCTCGACCAATGCACCATCACGGTATACGGTTACGCGACTGATCGTTGACACAAGAGCTATTTCATTCATCGGGAAATCCTCCGTTTCCGACATTATCCCAGATCCGGATTAAGCTGAAGCCGGCTCAACTCATAGCTTTTCAGCAATGCCATGCACTAGAGTAATGTACGAGGAGTAATCATGAAAGCGACAATATCCGGCGGACCGGCGTTCGCCCATGTTCATGTCGACCTGGACACCGGAGAGAAAATCACCGCTGAAAGCGGAGCGATGCAGTCCATGTCGGCCGATCTTGATCTCAAGGCACATCTCAACGGAAGTTTTTTCTCGGCTCTGGGCAAGAAATGGTTCGGCGGAGAAAGCCTGCTGGCCTCGACATATACCAATAATACACAGGGCACCCGAAGGGTCACCCTGGCTCAGGACGTTCCCGGTGAAATCAGACGTGTCGACCTGATAGACGGAGAAACCCTCTGCATGCAGAGAGGAGCCTGGCTGGCTTCGGTTGGTGATGTGAAGATTAAAACCGTCTGGGCCGGATTTGTATCCATGTTTGTCGGCGAAGGTCTGGTAAAGCTCATGGCCGTCGGCGGTACAGACGGCGGGTCGTTCTGGTACGGCGCTTACGGAGGCATCATCGAACGTGAAGTCGATGGCGAATTGTTCGTGGACAACGGATTTCTGGTTGCCTATCAGCAAGAAATGAAGCTGAAAATCGCCCTGCCCGGCGGTCTTTTCGCATCGATGTTCGGCGGTGAAGGATTCGTCACAAAGGTTGTCGGGAACGGAAAAATATGGATACAGACCCGAAGCATCAAGAGTCTGGCGGCCTGGCTCAATCCGAAGTTTCGCTAAGAGGTGAATGATGAAAATTGATATAGTTCAAAGACCGGCTTCGGCCGCAGCCCGGGTATCCCTGGATCCCGGTGAGCACATTACCGCTGAAGGCGGATCGATGATAGCCATGAGCGGAGACATGGAAATAAAAACAACCACCCATAAGAAAGAAGGCGGTAAAGTCCTGAAGGGACTTGCGAGGACACTGGCCGGAGAAGGGCTCTTTATGAACCATTTCACCGCCGGATCGAACGGAGGTGAGGTGATTCTCGCAGCCAATCTGACCGGAGACATGGAAGTCTTGAGTCTCAAAGAAGGTACGTCTCTCATGGTGCAGAATGGGTCTTTTGTCGCCCATGAAGATTCGGTAGACATGAGTATCAGCTGGCAGGGACTCAAAAATATATTCTCCGGTGAAAACATGATCTGGCTGAAGATGACCGGATCGGGAATGCTCATCATCAATGCCTTCGGCGCTTTGTACCCCGTGGATGTCGACGGTGAATATATCGTGGATACGGGCAACATCGCCGCATTTGAGGATACTCTTGAATATAAAATTACCAGGGCCGGAAAAAGCCTGGTCTCCTCGTTTCTCGGCGGGGAAGGACTCGTCAGCCGATTCTCCGGCCGAGGCCGGATCTGGTGCCAGACACATGCGGACCGGAATTTCGGCAAAAGCCTCACCCCCCATCTGCGGCCGAAGAAAAAATAGGAGGATAGAATGGATACTGTTAAAACCGATTTTCCCTACACTATAGATTCATCTCCGGATTACGCCTTTCTCAACGTCACGATCCCCGGGGGAAAGACCTTGCGGGTGGAAGCCGAAGCCATGGCCGCCATGAATACCTCCATTTCGATGAAAACGAAGATGAAGGGCGGCCTGAAGCGCATGTTCAGCGGAGAAAAGCTCTTCATTAACGAATACAGTGCCGGAACGGATGACGCCTATATCGGTCTGGCTCCCGGCACTCCGGGAGACATCGCACACCTGTACCTGGAGAATGAGACGGTCTTCGTCCAGAACGGATCCTTCCTGGCATCGGGCCCCGATATTGAAACGGGAATTGAGTTCCAGGGATTCAAAGGTTTCTTCTCCGGTGAAAAACTTTTCATGATCCGCTGTTCCGGCACCGGGGATCTGTGGTTCAACACCTACGGCGGACTCATCGAAATCGATGTAAAAGACCAGTATGTCGTCGATACAGGCTTCATCGTGGCATTCACCGAAAGCCTGAGTTACACCGTCCGTTCCGTAGGTGGTATGAAATCCTTATTCTTCTCCGGTGAAGGACTCGTATGCCGCTTCAGCGGAGAGGGAAAAGTGTGGATTCAGACCCGTCTGACTCCGGCTTTCGTCCGATGGGCCGATGCCTTCCGCCGCGTGGAAAAGAAAAGCAATTGATTGAAAAAACCTTCGGAGGTATGCGTGTCATTGAATCCTGTTATTGATAAGCTGGGTCGGCGAATTCGCCTTGCCCTCATCGGCGGCGGGCCGGGTTCCTTTATCGGCCGGATGCACCGCAGCGCCGCACGCCTTGACGGCCGCTACGATATCGTCGCCGCCGTCCTTTCTTCCAACCCGGAGAAATCCCGTAAGGCCGGCGCCGAAATCGGCCTCCCGGAGGAGCGGGCCTATTCTGACGTACCGGTCATGCTCGCTGCCGAGGCTGCCGGGGATGACGGCGCCGATGCGATAGCCATCATGACTCCCAATATCTATCATCATCCCTATGCCATCGCGGCCATGGATGCGGGATTCGACGTTATCTGCGACAAACCCCTCACCAACAGCATTGCCGATGCCGAGGAGATTGTCGCCAGAGTAAAAAAAACCGGCCGGGTGTTCTGTTTAACCCACAACTATACGGGATACCCCCTGGTCCGGCAGGCCAGGGCCATGGTGGAAGCCGGTGAAATCGGCGAACTGCGTCTGGTTCAGGTGGAGTACGTCCAGGGTGGAAAGGCCGATGAAAGCAAAAAGGACGATCCGACGGCCCACCGGGGCTGGAAGTTCGATCCGGCGAAGAGCGGTCCCTCACTGGTTCTCGGAGATATCGGTACCCATGCCCATCATCTGCTCCGATTTATCACCGGAAAGGAAATCGCCGAGCTATCCGCCGAAGTGGGATCCATTGTCCCCGGCCGGGTGGTCCATGACTATACCGGCGCCCTCCTCCGCCTCGAGGGCGGCGCCCGGGGTGTATTCTGGGTAACCCAGGCGGCGGCGGGAATCGAAAACAGCCTGAAAATCAGGGTATCGGGAAATAAGGGCAGCATCGAGTGGTGGCAGGAAGTGCCGCAGCGCCTCAGCTATTCCCCCCTTGGAGAGCCCGCCCAGATCCGCACACCCAACGGTCCGGGAACTTATCCGGTCTCGGCCCGGGCCTGCCGTGTCGTTGCCGGACATCCCGAAGGATTCCCCGAGGCATTTGCCAATATCTATTCCGACGCCGCCGAAGCCATCGCCGCCCGTATTACAGGCACCGAACCGGATCCTCATGCCATGTGGTTTCCCACCGCCGCCGATGGGCTGGCCGGTATGCGATTCACTTTCGCCTGCCTGGAGTCGGCGAAGAACGGAGGCGCCTGGACCGCCTTGTAATTGGTAAAAAGCCTGTACAATTATACTTTCTCATTAACGGATAGATTCAATTGCTTTATCATTATCTTCCAGTCATGATTCCCCGGGTCCTTCCCCGGATGAATCCGGTAGTATTCCGATCCACTTTTAACCGCGGCAATCCGGTCGGCAGGCATATCACCGACAAACACAACTCTCCGGTATCCCAGTGTTTTTACATAGTTCAGATTTTCTCCCTTATCACCCCCGATACAGGAGTTTATTTTATCCGCAAAGCTGTGTTTTTTTACTTCTTCAGACAACAGAGGTGTCAGCAGGCTGGAGACGATAAAAAGATCATTTGACACTGAAAGCTCTTTTAAAACCTTTTCAGCTTCTGCAAAAGGCTTCCATCCTTGAGATGACTCAGTATTTAAATCTGTATATTCCCGATCAAAAACATCAAAGCTCTTCTTACGGTCGGGCAGATATCGGAAATTATCCAGTGGAGATGCCTCCATATTCATAAAGATTTCCAGAATATTTTCAATCCCGCTGACCCAGGCTGAAAAATCACTGTTTGTATCCCCTTCAAGCTCTTCCAGGAAGTTGATATATAAATGTCTTTCTCTGATGTAAGAGGAGTTTTTAAGCTGCTGGGGCTTGTCGGCCAGGAGCCGGACAACCCGAAGTAAATCCTGTGGATGACTGAGGGAATTCACGACATTGTCAAACTGATAAACTCTTAATTCTCCTCCATACTCTTTGTGGCAGAAATCAATCAGTTTCCGAAGATCACTCAGCAATATATCGTCCCCGGTTAAGTTGATTTCAAAGGCTTTGATTATGGCGGAAATAAAATTCTCGAATTTATCATTCATGGAATCTATAATCGTGCCATCCCAGTCAAAGCAAACAGCAGTATTGAATTTCAGCATAGTTATATTGTCACTTGGCACTCGTTGCTTGAGTCTTTATCCGATGCCGCCTTTGACTTATCAGGTTGACAACAAAAATAGGAACCATGACCGAGAGCAGCAGAAATATACCGACTACCGAAGCCGGTCCGTAAAGGTCGCTCCTGATTTGCGCGTAAGTTTCTACCGTCAGGGTTTTCCAATGCACCGGCGGTGAATTGTGGTATACCGATGGAATGGTGCTGAGTGATCCGGGGCATGCTCTTGAATTTATCGGGTTGGCTGCAAGATTTCTTTCAGCCGCATTATCAGCAGTTTCCCTGGAAACTCGGAATAAACAGGAGCTGTTGGAAATCACATCCCTGATGCTTCCTATTTTCCGTAGAAACTTTTCCAATGGGTTTAATCTAAAAGCAGAGGGAATCGTAAAGTTAATGGATCTGGTATCACGGCAGACAGTAAACAGCCAGATGCCCTGGTGGTCAGTTCCGGAAACTATGAGAGCGGCTCTCGGGTGCTATGAAATTGCACACAATGATGCTGACAGATCGTTTTGCATGAAAGCTTACAGCCTTTGCCACAATACTTTCATGAATAATTATATTGTATCTGACTCTCCCGGATTGCTCGCTGTACAGACCCGGGATGAAAACGGCGCAATTATCGACAGCATACCAGCTGTTCCCGATGCGGATCCGGGTTATCATACCGGTTTATCATTGATTGATTGTCTGGAAATGATTGATGAACAATAAAACCGGACTCTCCCTGGTATCTCTTCACACAGCTGCCGAAGTTGAGCAATTTTCTGAATCCTGGTACAGGAAAACAGATAAACATCCGGAATTCGAACTTTCCTATCACATGAATTCAAAGTCAATAAAGGATGTATCATTTATTAAAGGAAGAGTTATGTCGGGACATGCTCCGTGCCCCAGGGGCCGGTATCTGCCGAATTTTGGAAGTAGAGATGCTTCAGTGATTCAGGAAAGCTTTGATTCACTCAAGACAAGTGCGGATACAGTAGCATCCTTCGAGGGAAGCATTCTGGTTCTCCATGCCGGTTATACAATGGATGGTCCTGTCTATACAAAATACATCAAACGAAAAAAAGTCCTGGAGGAATACGACAAACAAAGCGATTATCTGTGGCTGAAGGAAGGTTCAATCTGTAAACCCGGTTATGGAAACTCAGAAGAATATAAAGTCCATATGAAAGAGACTTTGAAGAACCTGATGGAAGCTGCAGCAATCTGCATGGACAGGGGTGTAAGGCTGGCTGTGGAAAACCTGAATCCCAGATTAACCTACCTGTTCCAGATGCCTGAAGATTTTGTCAGGATGACCGAAGAAATCGATAATATTTTCATCTGTATCGATATCGGCCATCTTTGGGTATCATCCCTTGTTCATAATTACGATTATTTTACGGCCTTGCAATTACTGACATCAACAGGCCGGGTGGTCAGTGCTCATATTCATGACAATCCTTCAAATAGCGGGAGCAATCCCAATTACAGTGATGATCATAGGACACTGGGAACCGGAGTGGTACCCATTACAGAATCCGTCTTGCATCTCGTGAAAAACAGTTCCGCCAATCTTGTTATTGAAGCGGCTTCCGATCCTCTGAAGAATCTGGAGACGCTGGACAGAATAGTCAGCCTGCAGGATTAAATCCTGTTATTTTCTTATACAATAATGAATGGTATCAAACCCCAGGGCAGAGCCCTGGACCCGGAGTCGCCCTTGGCGACTCCTTTCCGCGGCAGAGCCGCAGTGTATTATACCATGCTATCCCTGCACTCATTCGGATCAAGGGTCGTACCGGAGGCGAGAGCCGAGGAACGATCCCGACAGAATGAACAAGTTCACTCCGCTCATTCCGTTTGGGAATGAAATAACTTTTCAAAA
>DAOVYP010000196.1 GCA_030635565.1 Spirochaeta sp.
CGTCAGGGGAGAGGGGGAAACAGTATTCCCTGAAGTCTGCGCCCGGCTGCTGGCAGATGAGGAAGTCCTCCCGGTAATGGACGGTGGCCTGCCGAATCTCGATGCCGTCGTCCTTCCCTATGACGATTACTCCGATGAAGACCTCCGGCAGCGTATCATCTACGTCGAGTCGAGCCGGGGCTGCCCATTCTCCTGCGAGTTCTGCCTCTCATCCCGGGAAAAGAAAGTTCGGAGCTTCAATCTGGATCGGCTCCTCCCGGCATTCGACAGGCTCATCGAACGGGGCTGCCGATGCTTCAAGTTCATCGACCGTACCTTCAATCTGGAGCTGGAAACCTGCCTGCGTATCCTGGAATTCTTCTTCAGGAGATGGCCCAGGGACGAGAATGGCAATCTGACCGGTCCGGCACTTACCCGACAGGTGGCTCAAGGGGTTAACCGCGGGATGAGCTTCTTCCTGCACTTTGAGGTGGTTCCCGACCGTTTCGACGAGCGGCTGGTGGATTCCCTGGCGCGTTTTCCCGCCGGGGGTGTCCAGCTGGAAATGGGCGTACAGACTCTCGATCCTGAAATCGGAAACCGTATCAGCCGCCGGGTGGATGCGGTCGTCACGGCCCGTAACCTCGCCCTCATCAAAGAACGAACCGGTGCCCATGTCCATACCGATCTCATTATCGGCCTGCCGGGGGAGGACGATGCCGGTTTCGCCCGCAGCTACGATGCCCTTCGGGCCATGGGTCCGGATGAGATACAGGTCGGGATACTCAAACTCCTGCCCGGGGCGCCCATCGCCCGGCACCGGGAAAGTTTCAATCTGGTCTTCAACCACGAACCGCCGTACGACATACTCAAGTCCGACTGCATTTCCTTTCACCGGATGCAGGAACTCAAACGCCTGGCGAAGTACCACGATATTTTCGTCAATTCCGGGAATTTCACCGGCACCATGCGATGGCTCATGGACGACGGAACATCAGCCTTCGCCGCTTTCGACAAGTTCTCAGGCCGGCTGTATTCCGCAACCGGCCAGGATCATGCCATCAGCCGGCAGCGGCAGTATGCCCTGGTGCTTGAGTATCTCACCGACCGGCAGGGTATGACTGCGGATCGGGCAGGAAAACTACTGGCCGCAGACTACCTGAAGGTGGGCAGCGAACGGCATATGCCCGAATGCCTGCGGCCTTTCACTTAGCGATTTCGAACAGAAAGGGTCTCTCCAAATCAGTCAGATACCCGGCTGATTGCTGCAACGGCGGTTAACTGATTGGCCGCTATCGCGACGAAACCGTTACGATCAACGGGGATTTCATTCACTACCGCACTATCACCAAAGGGACGCAAGGTACCGTCGGACCGGAGGCCCACACCCAGTGTCTTTCCCAGGGCGACCAGGCGGTAGGGTCCATCGTTGAAATCCTGGACAAGATCGAAATAAACAGCGTCATTTCCGCCCCATGAAACAAGCCTGCCGTCTGACAGGATCCCTGCGGCATTATAATACTCTGCATCTGCATAGAGAAAAGCACCAGGAGGTACATCCGCCCCAAGGACACCAGTGGAGCTGATACCAAAGAGTTCAAGCCCCCCGAGGGAATCGATCGCCAAGGCTATATAACTCCCCGCACGAATATCCACATATCCGCTTCCGGACGGCAAAGTTGCAAGAATCGGATCAGATAGACTCCATCCCGATATTTCTCCAGCCTCGTTAAGCGCCAGTGCAAAGCCGTATCCCGCTGATATGTCAGAGAAACCGGTTCCTGCAGGTGCATAATCAATGCTGCTGCACAGGCCTCCTCCCCAGGAATAAACAGTTCCATCTTCGTGCAGTACTATGCTGTAAAGAAGCCCCGCGTCTACTGCTATAAACCCAGTACCTGCCGGAGTTCCGGAAATTTGACCGTATGTATCACGACCCCAACTTACCAGGGTTCCGTCTTGCCGAAGACCGATTCCGTGATAAGTGCCTAATGCGAGAGAAATGAAATCCTCATACTCAGGAACATCAAGTAACTCCAGAGGGATACTCGGGGAACCCCATACTTCGATTCGGCCAGGAATCACGACCTTGAAAAACTCTTCCTCGATCCTGAATTTGATGGGGACCGTACGGTTCATTACCAGAGGATATGCGTCATCGTCATATCCGGAACTTTTCTCTGAGCCATTTGCAATAACTATGGCTGTGATATCACCCAGCTTCATATCGTCTGAAAATACCTCTATGAGAAGTCGTGCTCCCAATGGGATGTCATACTTTTTTATATGGAAATTCACGATATAGAATTCACCAAGTTCGTCTGATGATTCGATTCGGACTTTTTCTGAACCGCGGCCGTCTACCGTATATTCGACAACAGGAATAATATCTTCCTCATCCCGGATGCTCACTTTTACCACGGGCTCCAGATCGGCGGCGAAAGTACCCGAGAACTCCGGTTTGAGAGCAAGGGGCGGAAGAAAGAAAAAGTGCCCATCCTGTTCCGTATAGTCCGGATTACCCGATCCGAAACCGTGAGTTGTTTTCTCATTTTCTGCATCCATAACCGTGAAAAATCCGCCAAGTGGCAAACTTGGCTGACTGCACGCGCTAAGAATCAAAATGAAACTCACGGCAATCATCGAAAATACTGTAATTAAATTCGACTTGTTCATGAAACCCTCCGTTGTATGATAGCGCCTGATGTAGAGCAGAACATGGATGCAGGATTCGGACGTCACCCGTTTATTTTTACTTACTTTCTCAGGATAAATAACGAATATCGATTCTGCAACTTCTATTGGAAGAATCATTAAAAAAGCGGGGTAATTTATTGTATTCCGCCGATTCTGCTGAAACGATTGCATCAAGTGGTTTTTTAGTTTACGTTTTACTCAGTTTTGTCATAATAAGGATTACGGGTATGAAAAGTCCTCATGATATCGTCGTCACAGGAATTGGAACCATCACCTCAATCGGCCTGAACAGGAAGGAATTCTGGAAGAATCTGACGGCCGGGGTTTCCGGGGCCGGTCAGATAAAGGGATTTGATACTGAAGGATTCAGGTCAACTATCGCCTGCGAGTTGAAAGATTTCACAGCGGGTGATTTTATCGATGGAAAAAAAGCGAGAAAAATGGCCCGCTTTTCACAGCTGGCAGTCTGCGCATCGGTAGAGGCGGTGGAAGATTCAGGACTGGATCTTGGCAGCATGGACCCGATTCGAGTCGGATGTATCATGGGCTCGGGAGCCGGTGACTTTGAAAACCTGGGAAAGGAATATACCACCCTTGCCCAGCGCGGCCCGGGAAAGGGAAACCCTCTGGCTGTACCGAAGATTATCCCCAATATGGCAGCGGGAAACGTGGCGATTGAGCTGGGAATCCACGGACCGAATATGGCGGCATTGTCCGCCTGTTCCTCAGGACTGCACTCCATCGGCATGGCCATGCAGATCCTGCAGCTGGGTCAGGCAGACGTCATGATTGCCGGAGGTACTGAATCAGCTATTGTACCCCTGACTGTGAACGCTTACGGCTGTATGAAAGTACTCACCGCCAGAAATGACGATCCCGAAGGGGCCAGCCGCCCATTCGACCTCGGACGGGACGGCTTCGTTATCGGCGAAGGTTCCGGTGCGTTGATTCTTGAACGACGGGATCATGCGGAGAAACGCGGCGCCCGAATTTACGCCCGACTCGGAGGGATTGGTATGACGGCCGATGGCTCGAGTATCGCCGCCCCGGACGAAAACGGTACATGGTCCGGGATAGCCATGGAAACGGCTATCAGGAATGCCGGGCTGACACCCGATGATATCGGATACGTCAATGCCCACGGAACTTCCACCGAAGCCAATGACAGAACCGAGACCTGTGCCATACACAACGTGTTTGGTAATCGGGGAAAGACGATACCGGTGAGTTCCAACAAATCCATGATCGGCCACACCCTGGGTGCCGCGGGAGCGATCGAAGCGGCCGCAACCATCCTGAGTCTGCATACGGGCATACTGCCGCCGACAATCAATCAGGAAACCCCGGATCCGAACTGTGCCCTCGATACGATTCCAAACCAGGCCCGAGAGCTGCAAATCCAGGCGGCCATAACGAATTCATTCGGATTCGGCGGGCAGAACGCGTCCATGGTTATTATGGCGGAGAGCTGATCGCTCGGGAAAAGGCAGATATCCGGTAACCGCGAATTGTGAATTGTGATTACCGGAAATCTTAAGTTTGAGATGTAACAGCTTCCCTTTTCAACAGGGCCCAGGAATCTGCCAGCCCTTCCATTATCTGGAGCTGGAGTCCCCGTAATTTGCCTGACATCACATCGTACTTCCTCTGCAGTTGCTCCACACCGGAATCCTTTGCCTCAAGGATTCTGGCAGACAGGCTTTTCTCGTAAGCCATGCCCAGCTCCCGGACACGAGCCGCCAATCCATCATACTGACTGCGGAGATCCTGAACCCTGGCGACAAGCTTATCAAGGTGTCGGATGATGCTGGTGCCGGCCTTGAGCTGGAAGCCCTCGGCGAGTTCATTCACCAGAGAGGCTACCGGTACAATTTCCTTTACCCGGTAGGCATTTGATCCGGCAAAAACAAAACCCTGGCTCATCTTGCCCCGCCTGGCATTATTGAGAGCGATGGAGATGCAATAATTTGCGTCCTCGGCCTTACAGGTGGACAGGCACTTCCAGGCGCATTTGAAAGCGGGTCGCTCTCCTCTTTCCGAGGCGGTGATGTAATCGTTGCGAATGGCCCGGCCGGGCATTCCGACCGGACTCTTAATCATCCCGATCTGATCGGAGCTGCAGTCAACATAGGCCTGCTTGAATTTTTCATCGGCATCGCATTCGTCAGTTGCCACGAAGCGGGTGCCCATCTGGACGGCGGAGGCACCCAGCTTGAGGGCCGCATGAATATCGTCACCGGAAAAAATGCCGCCACCCGCAATAACCGGAATGGCACGCCCGTACTCTTCTTCAAAGGGCTTGAGGGCCTCTACAATCCCGGGCACGATGGCTTCCAATTGATATTCCGGATCATCCACCTGTTCTTCGGTGAAACCGATATGCCCCCCGGCGAGAGGGCCTTCGAACACTACGGCATCGGGTACATCGTCGTAGATTTTCTTCCACATTCGGAATATCAGCTCTGTCGCCCGTGCGGAACTGAC
>DAOVYP010000263.1 GCA_030635565.1 Spirochaeta sp.
AGCTTCATCCCCTCGAAGATGTTGAAGTCGACATTCTGATGATGAGTTTTGGCGGTGATGGTACGGGTTCCTTCGGGGTCCCAGACCACCAGGTCGGCATCGGCTCCGACGGATACAGAACCTTTCCGGGGATAGATGTTGAATATCTTCGCCGTATTGGCCGAGGTGACGGCTACAAATTCGCTGGGGGTCAGCCTGCCGGTACCCACACCGTGGGTCCAGAGTACCGCCATTCGGTCTTCGACACCTGCGGTGCCGTTGGGAATTTTGGTGAAATCGTCTATGCCGGCGGCTTTCTGATCCGCGCAGAAACAGCAGTGGTCGGTGGCGGTGGTCTGGAGATTGCCTGACTGAAGTCCTTTCCAGAGAGCTTCCTGATGACCTTTGGGACGGAAGGGGGGCGACATCACGTGGGCTGCAGCGGTGGCGAAATCAGGGTGCCGGTAGACGCTGTCGTCCAGAAGCAGGTGACCGGCCAGTGCTTCGCCGAAGACCCGCTGGCCGTTACTCCGGGCTTTCGTGATTTCATCCAGGGCATCTTTGGTTGAGACGTGAACGATGTATACGGGAACCCCGATGACTTCCGCCATACGGATGGCACGGTTGGCGGCCTCACCTTCCACCGCCGGGGGGCGGGAGAGGGGGTGACCCTCGGGTCCGGTGATTCCCTGAGCCACCAGTTTACGCTGGAGCTGGAATACCAGTTCACCGTTTTCCGCGTGACAGGTCGTAATGGCTCCAAGTTCCAGCGACCGGGTGAAGCTGTTGTAGAGAATCTCGTCAGTGGCCATGATGGCGCCTTTGTAAGCCATGAAATGCTTGAAGCTGTTCACTCCGTGGTCTCTTACAAGAGTCCCCATATCCTCATGAACAGATTCATCCCACCATGTTATGGCTACATGGAAGGAATAATCGCTGGTGGATTTTTCCGCCCATCCCCGCCAGGTGTTGTAGGCTTCCATTATCCGCTGCCGGGGGTTGGGAATAACGAAATCGATAATCATCGTGGTGCCCCCGGCCATGGCCGCGGCGGTTCCGGTTTCAAAATCCTCCGAGGCGACGGTGCCCATGAAAGGCAGCTGCATATGGGTGTGAGGGTCGATGCCTCCGGGCATGATGAGCTGCCCGCCTGCGCCGACGACTTCGGCTCCCGAGGGTGCATCGAGATTCTCTCCGACTGCCTTGATAACGCCGTCTTCGCAGTAGACATCGGCACGCAGGGTTGTATCGGCGGTAACGACGGTTCCGCCCTTTATCAGTAATGACATTGGTTGGCTCCTATTCAAATCAGGTCTATTCAATTCGCGTCAGCGGGCCATAAGTGTCCGGCCGGCGGTCCCGGAAGAACTGCCAGGTGCTCCTCACCTCGCGTACTATGGACATGTCCATGTCGTGAACAATCAGTTCATCTTTATCCCGGCTGGCTTCTTTTTCAATCTGACCTCTGGGATTCACGAAGTAACTCTGGCCGTAGAACTCCCCGATGTCCCAGGGCTGCTCCCGGCCGATACGGTTGATGGCACCGATATAACAGCCGTTGGCCACGGCGGAAGCGGGCTGTTCCAGCCTCCAGAGGTATTCCGAGAGACCGGCCACGGTGGCAGAGGGGTTGACGATGTACTCGGCACCGTTCAGGGCCAGGGCCCGCCAGCCTTCGGGAAAATGCCGGTCGTAACAGATGTACACACCCAGCTTGCAGTACTGGGTATCGAATACCGGCCAGTCTTCGCCGCCGGGTTTGAAGAAGAACTTCTCCCAGAAGCCGGCCACCTGGGGGATGTGGGTTTTCCGGTATTTTCCAAGGTAGCTGCCGTCGGCATCGATCACCGCGGCGGTGTTGTAATACACCCCGGTCATGGCCTCTTCATAAATCGGGGCGACGATTACCATCCGGTATTTTTTCGCGTAGTCCTGCAGATGGGTGGTTGTCGGTCCTTCGGGAATCTTTTCAGCCGCGTCATACCATTTTTTGTCCTGGCTGGGACAGAAATATGGCTGGGTGAAGACTTCCTGCATACAGAGTACCTGGACACCCTGTTTACCCGCATCCTCTATATAAGGGATGTGGGCGTCAATCATCGCCTTGCGAATCTCTTCCGGCGATTTATCCGTATCGGCTTTCAGGGCCATCTGAATCAGGCCGCCTCGTAATGTAGACATGTTTTTATTCTCCTGTTCGGCAATCAATTGCGCCTTATATATATTATTATCTGATTATTCCGAGGATGCAATTCTCATCGGGTTGTCCGGATGCTCCGGCCAGGTGAGGTGAGGCAGTCCGTTTTCCACCGGTTTCATGGTGATGCAGTCCGGCACAGGGCAGACATGGAGGCAGAGGTTGCAGCCGACACATTCGTCATTCACCACTTCGTATTCATTACCCCCGCCGGTTTTTGCCGTTTTAGTAATGGCCTGATGGGATGTATCTTCACAGGCGATATGACAGCGGCCGCATTCGATGCACAGGTCTTTGTCGATAACGGCTTTCAAGTCGAAATTCATGTTCAAATCGTTCCAGTCCACCGTATTGGGAATCGCCAGACCCCGGAACTCATCGATGGACTTATAGCCTTTTTCATCCATGAAATTGGACAAACCGTCGATCATGTCTACCACGATGCGGAAGCCGTAAAGCATCGCCGCCGTACAGACCTGGACTCCGCTTGCACCAAGGGCGATAAATTCCGCCGCGTCTCTCCAGGTTCCGATTCCCCCGATAGCGGACATTTCCAGGCTGCATGTGTCCGGATTCCGGGCGATCTCAGCCACCATGTGGAGGGCGATGGGTTTCACCGCCGAACCGCAGTAACCACCGTGTGTCCCCTTACCGTCAACGGTAGGCATTGGTGCCATTACATCCAGATCCACACCGGTGATTGAACTTACCGTATTGATCAGGGACACCGCATCCGCTCCTCCGGCTTTGGCGGCCTCGGCGGGAAGCAGAATGTCCGTGATATTGGGGGTGAGCTTCGTGAATACCGGAATATCCACAGCCTCCCGGACCCAGCGGGTGGCGTTTTCCACCATCTCCGGCACCTGTCCGATAGCTGAACCCATTCCCCGCTCGCACATACCGTGAGGACAGCCCAGGTTCAGTTCGATACCATGCACACCGGCTTCGGCAATCCTGACGGCGAGATCCTTCCAGAGCTTTTCCATCATCGGCGCCATCATGGATCCGATAATCACCCGATCCGGCCATTCCTCCCGGACTTCCCGGATTTCCTGAAGATTGACCTCCAGTGGTCGGTCGGTGATGAGCTCGATGTTGTTGATGCCGATAACACCACGGTCCGAATCGTGCAGGACACCGTAACGGCTGGTGACGTTAATCACCGGCGGATCGTAGCCCATCGTCTTCCAGACGACACCTCCCCAGCCGGCCTCGAAGGCTCTCACCACATTATACTTCTTGTCCGTCGGCGGGGCCGAAGCCAGCCAGAACGGATTGATACTGTCAATTCCTGCAATTTTGCATCTTAAATCTGCCACTTTTCTCCTCCCTCAAACCCTGGCCAGAAACTTGTGTATCGATTCCGCCGCTTTCGTACCATCGTCCACGGCCTGGACGGTGAGATCTTCGCCGCTGTCGATACAGTCTCCCCCGGCGAAAACTCCCTGAAGATTGGTTTGATACCTCTCATCCACTTTTATCTTGCGGTTTTCAACCGTCAAGCCGGCCAGCGGATTCTCATCCAGCACCTGACCGATGGCTTTGAGAACCAGATCCGCCGGCAGGGAAAATGTTTCACCGGTTCCGGTCAGCTTGCCGTCATTAAGAGTGCATCGTTCGAAGGATATCTCTTCCACTTTCCCACCGCCCATCCCGTTGTCCCTGACGGCAAGGGGTTTGGCCCAGTAACGCACATTGACATCATTGATTTTGACAAGATCCTGTTCCCATTCGGTGGCCGGCATCTGATCGGCACCCCGCCGGTAGACAAGAGTCACGTTCCTCGCGCCCAGTCGTTTGGCCTGCACCGCCGCATCGATAGCCGTATTACCGCCGCCGATTACCACGACGTTATCACCGACATCGACTTCATGTTTGGTCGATGTCTGCCGCACTTCCTCGATGAATCCAATGGCATCCCTGACACCTTCCATCTCCTCGCCTTCAACCCTCAGGGCATTAACCTCGCCGAGGCCCGCTCCGATGAAGACGGCATCGTACTCCGACTGGAGATCGGTTAATGCCAGATTCTCACCCAGAGTTTTACCGTGTTCGACAGTGATACCGCCGACCTGTAGCAGGAAATCCACTTCCAAGTGAGCGAAATCATCCGCCATTTTGTAGGCTGCGAGTCC
>DAOVYP010000317.1 GCA_030635565.1 Spirochaeta sp.
AATTCCATTACCGTTTCGTGTCGGAGTCGGCCCGTAGGCACCGTACCATCTCTGCACCGCAATGTAATGTATAGGATCGTTTTCGCCGCTTGCGTTTCGGCTGACGGCCCAGACGGCTTCGAGTCCCGATTTGTTGGAACTGTAGAACACCCATTGTCCGTCAATTGAGTAGACCGGTGTTTTCACTGTGTGGAATGACGATCTGGTGAGATCGATGATTTTCAAGCTGCCGATTTCCCATTCGGCAATTCGGCGTCCGCCGTCGTTGCGCACACTGAATACCAGCCGTTTTCCATCGGGAGACCAGGATGGGTAGGCCGCGGTTTCCCGGATTGCGGTATCACCCCGGAGTTCGATCCGGTGTTCTATTTTTCCTGAATCTGCATCCAAAACGATCAGGGTGCTGCCGCCGTTCTCCAGGATTTCCACAGCGGCGAGCCTTGTACCGTCAGGGGAGAGTGCGGGGTAGAGATACCGGGTTCCGGTGAGGATGGTTTTCCGGCGGATCACCCGGTGACGCCTGTCCAGATCGACGATGGTGATATCAGACACGCTGCTTCCCGGGAAAACAGGATGATATCTGAGGCTGTTCCAGGCGACTCGGAGAGATATTTCAGGGTCAGAAACAACTTTATCGGCCATACTGACCCGGCCCCTCCGGGGGAGTCTGATGATTTTTTTCTCAATCCGGTCGGAATTGATAAGCACCAGTGATGAAGCTTCCGCCAGTGTCTCTCTTCTGGCGTAAAGGCTCCCGTTTCCCGCATCGAACAGGGAGTCATAGCGGGTGAAACTGTCCGGTTCCGTGGCGATAATCTCGGCCGCAGTCCAATCGATTGATTCGTGGAGAGCCGAGGCCGTCAGGGTGAGATCGGCGGCCATTTCCAGGTAGAGTTCTTTGGGTTTTTTATCTGTGGATCTTTTGGTGCCGGTATTTATTCCTATAACCGGGATGGGAATGCGGGCGGTGCTTCGATAGATCTCCTCCAGGGCATCGCTTCCGTATTCCTTTCTTATCCACGAAGCGAGAGCATAGCCGACACGGTAGTAATCCGGTACGTGGTTCTTGAGTGAGGGGTTCACGGCACTGAAATATTTCGAATCGGGATTTCCGGAAACAAAAGCCATGACTTCCATGGTGAACAGCGGATCACGGCCGCGGCCTTCTTCCGAGAGGGCGGTTTCCATCACCACGGCATCCCCTTCCAGGAGCCAGGTTGGGGTGCCCAGGACGATACCGGCACCCCAGCCGAGCTCACCGAAGAGGATGTGCAGCGCACGGGTGACGCCCTGGTCGGCGGCGTCGAACTGGGCCATGTGCCTGGCTTCATGCCTTGCCAGCAGCATCCACCAGTCGGAAACGGCGGTGAAATCTTCTCCGGGAGTGGCGTACCACATCGAATACCGGGGTGCCAGCGTGACAAATCCATTTGATTCAAGGCCAAGGTTCGTGAGTACCAGGGGCCATTTTTTCTTTTCATGAGAAACAGGCAGGCGGCTGCCGGCATCAATGAGTACATCATCCAGAGCCACGGCCAGGGCGGCGGCTGCATCACTCATGGTGTCGGGATAGATAATAATGAATCGTTCGGTTTCTCTCTGCATCCAGTTGGTTCCCGGGACATGCTGGGCGAAGAGAGGAATGCTGAGTGTTGCGGAGATGAGAAGCAGCAGCGTAAAAGTGATCCGGATCCGAAGCATGGTATTATCATTGTAGCGCGCCAGAGGTCACCAATAAATATCTGGTACAATTGCCCCTCCGTAGGGGAAGCGCTATGATTGGAACCAGGAATTACTGAAAATATGCGCACCCGTTATTTCCGAGATATAAAAGGGCGACCCACTATCAAAGCCGTTGTTTATGAACGTGCCGATCATTCAATCCCCAGATCGGAAATCGATATTGATGCCCGGAAAATCTGTGCACGGCTGGCTGACCAGGGTCATGAAGCCTACATCGTCGGCGGGGCTGTCAGGGATCTTCTCTCCGGCCGGATACCCAAGGATTTCGATATCGCTACCGATGCCTCCCCGAGCCGTGTAAAGAGACTGTTCCGGAACTCCCGGGTGATCGGGAAACGATTTCGTCTGGTTCACGTATACTTCAGGGACGGGAAAATCCACGAGGTGGCGACGTTCCGGGCTCCCGAATCCGGAGACAGGAACCATGTCTTCGGAACACTGAACGAGGACGTGATGCGCCGGGACTTTTCGCTGAATGCCCTCTACTACGATCCCCGGGAAGAAACGGTGATCGATTTTGTCAACGGCGTGAAGGATATCCGTAAAGGCGTGCTGAAAAGTGTCCTCCCCTTGAGTACATCGTTCTCCGAGGATCCGGTGAGGATGCTCCGGGCGGTAAAATACGCGGCTATCACGGGAATGAAGGTCTCCGGACCTGTAGGGCGCCGTATCAGGAAAGAGGCGCCTCTCCTGGCTACCGCCTCGTTGTCCAGACTGTCCGAAGAGCTCTACAAGATTCTTAAAAGCCGTAATTCGGAAATTATCATGCGGCTGATGGACCGATACAAGCTCCTGGAACACTTGCTGCCCAATTTTGGAGATAACAAATCTCTTCGTGAGGCCACCTTCCTGAGTCTCGCGAAACTGGATCAGAAAATGATCTCCGCCGAGGTGAGCCGCGGGGTGATGATTTTTCACCTCTGCGGGGAGATGCTTGAGGCTCATGGGGCATTTGAGAGACAGGGACGAAAAGAACCTCTGTATCTGGACGTGGTTCATACTCTCAAGGGCCTGCTGAAACCACTGGTTCAGCCGAACCGGGATGTGGAAGAGGCTGTGCGCCTCATATTCATCGACCGGGGGTTTAAAATCCCTCGGAAGCGGCCCCGGCATCCGGAAGTCCGTGTTGGTGAGTCCGAGGGCGGCGACCGCCCCAGGAGGCGCCGCTACAGGCACCGGAAACTCAAGGATCAAAATGACTGATATCACTGTAATCGGAACCGGTTATGTCGGCCTGGTGGCTGCAATCGGATTATCGGATTTCGGCAACCGTGTCGTAGGGGCCGATATCGATCATGAGAAGATTGCCATGCTGAAAGAGGGTAAGTCCCCCATCTTCGAGCAGGGTATCGAAGATTATCTCCGGCGCAACCTGAATTCCGGTCGGCTCTCTTTCACTACCGATGTCGGCGCGGCGGTCCGAGGTTCGGATGTGGTTTTTCTGGCTGTCGGAACTCCACCGAAAGATGACGGATCGGCTGACCTGTCCTATCTTGAGACGGCTGCTGATACCATCGCCGACAATGCAAGGGGATACACCGTCGTGGTTATCAAATCCACAGTACCTGTGGGAACCAACAGGGCGCTTCAGGAGCGTATCGGCGCCCGCAGCCCCGAGGCAGAAATCGACGTGGTTTCCAACCCCGAATTCCTGCGCGAGGGCCGGGCGATTCAGGACTTCTTTCACCCGGACCGCACCGTCATCGGTACCGAATCCGAACGGGCCAGTGATGTCATCAGGACCATCTACCGCGCCCTGAATCTGATTTCCGTTCCCTTTGTCTGGTGTAACCGGGAAACTGCCGAACTCATCAAATACGCCTCCAACTCCTTTCTCGCCACAAAGATCACTTTCATCAACCAGATGGCCAACCTGGCCGATGCCGTCGGTGCGGATATTCATATCGTGGCCAAAACCATGGGAATGGACGGCAGGATCAGCAATAAATTCCTCCATCCCGGACCCGGTTACGGCGGTAGCTGCTTTCCCAAAGATACCAGGGCGGTGGTGAGTACCGGTGATGATTCCGGTGTGGATATGAGCCTCATCAAATCGGTAATCAGCGCCAACGAAGAACAGAAAAAAC
>DAOVYP010000177.1 GCA_030635565.1 Spirochaeta sp.
AAAAGAGGATTCCCCGTAGGATTCGGTGAGAGTGCCGTAATCTCTTAGCGCTGATGTCGAGTCGTCATTTTCAAGTGCGATTTCGGCGCGAAGGAACAGATAGGACGGGGCTTCTTCACTTTGCGGGTAGTCCCGGACGAGCTTATTCAAAGCCCCGATCGCCAGTTCGGATTTACCGTCGTCCCGCCAGGTTTTGACCGCCAGTCGAAGAGCTTCCTCCCTCCTGTCGTCACGGCGAAAATCCCGGGCGAATCGTTCAAGTACATCAGCACCCCGACTATCACCGGAATAAAGAAGTATCGTACCCGCAAGGTACAGAGCATCGGCGGAGATGCGTCTATCGGGCCCTTCTGCAGCCCGTTCAAGATAGGGTACGGCCGAAACAACCATGTCGGTGCCGAGCCAGGTTTGAGCCAGATTGAAAGCGGCAGCCTGAGCTTCGCCGATGTCAAAAGGATTTCTGAGAATTGCCGCATAGGCCGTTCTGGCCTCGGCCATCTGACCGATCCGCATATAGGAAGCCGCTCTGATTCTCAGAACAACCCGAGCCCCTTCATCCGGACCGGACGGACGCTCATCGTCCCTGAGATCAAGATAAGCCAGAGCCTCATCGTCATTATGAGCTTCCGAGGCTAACCGGGCGGCTTCCAGTAAGGCAAATGTTCTATATGCTGAGTCATAAACCGTCGCCAGGAAATTGCGATAGCTGTCCAGAGCGGCCTCGTCCTGTCCCATGCGTCTGCGGGATTCGGCTATCCAGTATTCACTGTCCGCCGCCATCGGTGAAGATGGATAATCGTAGGCCAGAAGATTGAACGCTTCCAACGCTTCCGAAGGTCTGTTGTCCGACAACCGGATCTGGCCGAGTCGAAATATGGCTCTGGACACAAGATCGTAGTCCCGGCCCTCGCTGAGGATGGTCGAATAAGCCTTTTCAGCACCGTCCCAATCACCGAGATTCTCCCTGCAGGCACCCAGATAGAGCAGTGAACGTTCCCTGTAGGTGGATTCCTCTTTCAATGCCGATTGGCGCTCGAATGCCGCCGAAGCACCGGACCAGTCCTCCAGCTCATAACGTGCCAGGCCTTCCCAGTAGGCGGCTCTCTGGTTCCAGGCGGAATCGGGATACCTCCTGGAAAAGGGAACGAGGACATCGATGCAGCGCCTGTATTCTCCTGCATTGTAGTAGGCGACGGCTCCCATATAGGCCGCTGAATCCGCCCGGGGATCTTCAGGATATTCCCTGAGCAAACGGGCGAACTGGGAGGACGCCGTCGGCCATAGACCGTCGGTAAAGGCCTGGCGCCCGCCGGCATAAAGCTGATCCGCAGACTGTCCGAATACGACGGCACCGGTAAATAGAAGAATGAGTATCAGAACGAAAGTTAAGCGCATTCTCATTAATCTTAGCATAACACAGGAGTTAATTCCCGGACTGTTCTTCCGGTGTACCCACCAATGTCCCGGGAATGGATACGGGTGTATCCCCTGTCAGTTTTTCTGTCGATACCGTGGCTTTTTTCCTTCTGTTCTTGCGCCTGAAGCTGATTTTCCCGGATCGGACTTCGGCTGAAACCGAATCGCCGGACTCGAATCGGCCCTGGAGTATGGCGACTGAAAGCGGATCTTCTATCTCCTTCTGAATCGTACGCCTCAAGGGTCTTGCACCGTAAATGACATCATACCCCTTCTGCATCAGCAGATCCTGTGCCTTATCGTTAACATCCAGGGTAATATCCAGTCCGGAAAGGCGTTCTCTCACTTCATTGAGCATCAGGTTCAGGATTTTCATCACATGATCGTATTCCAGACTATGAAAAACGACTATTTCATCAACCCGGTTCAGAAATTCAGGCCGAAAAAGGCGCTTCAGTTCCGTCATTGCAGTAGATTTTATTTCACCATGGGCCATGACCCCGTTTCCCGTCTGGAAACCGAAGCCTCCCCGATTTATCTCTCTGGCTCCTGCATTGGAAGTCATGATAAGGACGGCATTCCTGAAAGACACTTTATGACCGAAATTATCCTGGAGTTCACCTTCCTCCAGAACCTGCAGCAGCAGGTTGAAAACATCGGCATGGGCTTTTTCTATCTCATCCAGGAGAACGACTGAATACGGACGTTTACGGATTTTCTCCGTGAGCAGCCCACCTTCTTCATAACCCACATATCCCGGTGGTGCACCCACCAGACGGGACGCATTATGTTTTTCCATGAAATCAGACATATCAACCCGTATCAATGCCTCGACATCACCAAACAGATACTCTGCCAGACTCTTGGCAAGGAGGGTTTTACCGACACCGGTTGGACCAAGGAAAATAAACGATCCCAAGGGCCGGGATGGGGAATTAAGACCGGTTCGAGACCTGCGTACGGCTGAGGCCACCGATGCAATGGCTTCATCCTGACCGATGACGCTGGCATGGAGTTCATTTTCAATCTGCAGGAGTTTGTCCGATTCACTCTTGACGATCCTCACCATTGGAATGCCTGTGTTTTCAGAGACAATAGCCTGGATATCTTCCACGCTTATAAGGTTTTTCTCTTCTTTGAGAGTTTTCTCCCAATCGGCCTTGAGTTCTTCGATACGGTTCCGCATGTCCCGAACCCGGTCTCTCACCTTTGCGGCGTTCTCATAATCCTGGGCATTCACAAAAGAGATTTTTTCTTCTGTGAGATCGTGTGTTTTAACCTCGAGTTCTCCGATGGCTTCCGGCCTTGTGTTGTTCTGCATCCGTTTGCTCGAACCCGCCTCGTCAATCAAGTCGATGGCTTTATCCGGCAGGTGGCGTTCGGTGACATAACGCCCTGCGAGTTCGGCGGCTGATCTCAGCGCTTCATCGACGTAAGTCACGTTATGATGATCTTCATAGCGGCTTTTTATACCACAGAGGATTTTGTAGGTTTCCTCAATCGTCGGCTCGTCGATGATAACAGACTGAAATCGCCGTTCCAGGGCAGCATCCTTCTCGATGTACTTCTTGTATTCGTTCATCGTAGTAGCGCCGATACACTGCAGTTCTCCGCGGCTCAGGGCGGGTTTGAGCATGTTTGACGCATCGATGGCCCCCTCGGCACCGCCTGCACCGATGATGGTATGAAGCTCATCGATGAAAAGAATGATATTTCCGGCCTTGTCGATTTCCTTGATCACCTTCTTCAGCCGTTCCTCGAACTCACCCCTGTACTTCGTTCCGGCAACAAGCGCCGCCAGATCGAGGCTGACCAGACGTTTGCCTGAGAATATCTCGGGAGCCGTTCCGTCTATGATTTCCTGGGCCAGTCCCTCGACGACCGCTGTTTTACCAACACCGGGTTCACCGATCAGTACAGGATTGTTCTTGGTCCGTCTGGCCAGGATTCTCATAACCCTGGCGATTTCCTTTTCCCGGCCGACTACGGGATCCAGTTGTCCCTTTCGAGCCATGGCTGTCAGATCCCGGGAAAATTCGTCCAGCATGCCGGTGGCGGACTTGCTTTCCGCACTGGATTCTCTTTTGGCGAAAACCGGCTTTTCCACTTTTCTCTGGGGTGCTCCGGTCCCCTCCCGCTCTCCGTTTATTTCGTAAACAATGCCACGGAGTATATCCACCGTCACCTTGTAGAGGGACAGATACGCACTGGTGGCACTACCCGGCTCACCTGCGGCGGCAAGCAGGAAGTGTTCAGTGCCGATATACTCATGATTGAGTGTCGTAGCTTCATTAGCCGCGTTTTCCAGCAGCATTTTAACCCGGTTCGAGGGAGGAATCTCGCCGAGTTGGAAAGATGGATTCCTGTGGGGAAGCCCTTTCTCCAATTCAGTGACCATTTCCGATGTGTTAAGCCCAAGCCTCTGGAGGCATTTGAAGGCGATACCGCCCTTTTCCCGAAGAATGGCCAGGACAATATGCTCGCTTAGAAGCTTGTCGGCATGGAATCGTTTGGCCTCTTCCTTTGCCAGTATGGTGAGTATTCGCTGAGCACGCTGGGTCAGTCCCTTGATCATTCAATTCTCCTGCACTTAAGAATACTTAATTACACGTCATTTAGCTATCTGACAATTCGAATAATTGAAAATGAAATGCCTTCATGGCTCGCAATTTCACTTTGCGACTCCCTGTTTTACTCTGTTTCATTCGGGAATGAATGTGTCAAAATGCAACTTCATTGTGAATTGCAGGGAAAGAGTTCCTGCTCATTTCTCTCGCGGGATTTCCGCTTTAGTGCTTCCTCAGAACATCCAGGGGCTTGAGCCTCGCGGCTCTTGACGCCGGAAAGGCACTGGCGGCCAAAGAAAGAAAAAATGTGGCAGCTCCGATGAGAGCGGTGGATTTCCAGCGGATATGTATCGGGATGTACTGAAGGTAATACCCTTCATCCAGGAGTTTTACCCCTGAGAATAGATTCAAGAAAGCTTCTATCCCCGAGATAATCTCGTTGACAAACCGGGAAACCAGGATACCGCCTCCCAGTCCCGCAAGAGTTCCGACAGCCGATGCCATCATCCCCGCCAATACGAAAGTTCTTGTGATATCGGCGGGAGATGTTCCGGTGCATTTCAATATACCAATCTCCCGCTGCCGCTCCAGGGTCAGCATGATCAGGGATGTCATGACGTTAAAAACAGCTACCAGAATGATGAGTGCCATGATGAACAGCAGTATATTCCGGGTGCTTTCCAGATTGCTCAGTAAATACCTGTTCAGCTCTCTCCAGTCATATACCATCCACCGGTCCGGCAGTGAAGAGGAAAGGGAAAGCCTGGATTCCTTCATACCGGCCCCCGGATCAGGGAACTTGCCTCCAATGAAAGTTCTCGAACTTTCGGGTGAGAGTATCGTCCATCCGGTTTCCAGTGGTATGAATGCCCAGGTCCGGTCCAGATCCTGATATCCGCTGGAAAAAATCCCGTTCACCGTGAACCTGGAAACCCGGGGGACGTACCGGCCGTCATTCAGCCTCCTGACTGTCAGAACACGCAGCTCGTCCCCTACTCCGGCGTTAAGTCGCCTGGCCGCTTCACGACCCAGGAGTATGGAATCGGAGGTATCCAGGTCCCAGCGCCCCGAATCGAACTCGATAAAGGCGTCAAAAGATTCATCCCTGTCGGCAAGATCAGGAGGAAGTGCCCGCAAGGTCAACCCTTCCCGCCTGTCACCCACCCTGGCGAGGCCGAAACCCTGTCTTTCGATCCAGGAGTCTTTCACAAACTTTCCGGATTTAATTTTTTTCACCGTTTCTTCCCACTCGACGCGGTCGGGTGTACCCCAGGAATGAACCTGAAAATGATAGGAAGAAGTTTCCCGGTAACGGGCGATAATACCTTCAATCATGGCATCAGCCACGTGGTCCACCGTCACCAGCGGAATGAGAGACAGAGCGATGCCCAATGAGGCGCCGATCAGGGGATGACCCTGACGCTGTTCCCGCCGCTGTCTGAGAAACAGACGCCGTGCAATGAAAAACGGGCCTCTCATGCCGGGATCAGCTGACC
>DAOVYP010000458.1 GCA_030635565.1 Spirochaeta sp.
GTGGGAAGAGGGTTACAGCGATCATCTTCCGCTGGTGCTGGTGTTTCGGGTCAGTGTGAAAGAATAGTAGTTGCTTGTTTCCAGGCGGTTTGTTACAAAACCGGTGAGAGTTGCTAGAAACCGACGTTTCCGAACACACCCCAGGTGAGTTTGTGCTTGCTTCCTTTAGAGACCGCAATACCATCGCCTCCTTGAAAATCTCCGTAGCCGTAGGTGATGTAGGGCATAATCTGCAGACTGCTGGTGGTATCTCCGTTTTTCGGCAGGAAGGTTGGAGCCAGGGTAATCCTGTTTCCCATCTTTCCGGTATTGATTGCGGCCTCAAGATCGTATTCCAGCTGTATACCGAATATCGGTGCCAACCGGAAGAGGGGGCGGAAGCCGAATGACAGGAAATTCTTATCCGTTTCCCAGCTCCGGTGTTCATAGTGGAGGGTGGCCCTCCAGCTGACCGTCTCGTTGACAAGGACAAATCCCTGGAAACCGGTGAACACCGAAAAATCGCTTGTTCCGTAGTTACCCAGATCCGTATCCGCGAGTTGGTTGGCACCGCTGCCGAAACCGCCGCTGGCGTAGAATTCTGTCTCACCATCGAGACCGAAGAACCCGTGTAGGTAGTACTTGGCAGTGAGGAATCCGCCTCCGCCGTAGGGGTAAGTGGCCGTACCATCGACAACACCATTACCATCTTCGCTTATTGCGACTGTTCCTCCACTCTGAAAAGAAGGTGCGATGATGAATGTGAATTTTCCCGGTCCCGCGGGAAGACCCCGGATGACGAAGGCCAGGGTGTTTTTTCCAGGATATGTAAAAAGATCGGCTAATTTATCATTAATTGATCCTATGGGATCTCCGTTGTTGTAGCTGTACAGCCAGTTGATATCCAGGGAGGCGGCTCCAATGCTGATTCCCTCCATACCAAAACCGTTGCCATCCAGATTGGCGATGTAGTAATCCATCATGTTGACAGCCACTTTGTTGTTATACCGTCTGCCGATCCGGAAATTCCAGCTGTAATCAGAATATCCAAGCCGGAAGAATGCCTCGGGTATGATGACGCCGTACACCAGGTTGGAAATACTGGACCAGCCCGCGGTGAACTCAGGTATATCAAAGGCAATTCTCAGATATGCTCCACCCCACCATGATGGATCGTCCCGGGGTGATTCATAGGCCAGGAGCCATTCGCTGTAGTTCCCCTCGTTCATGAACCTCATTCCGTTATAGCCGTTTTCAACATTCCACCAGCCGACCCCTTCCATCATGTTTGCATAGATGTTCCGGTGGAGACCGACTCTCATGTAGGCTCCGAAGATGAAGCCGTTGTAGTCGAATAGAATCAACTCACGGGGTTCATCGGGGATGATGCCGGTATGAGCCGAATCGGTTCTGGAGTTTAAACTCTCTTCAGCCCCCAGCATCAGCGCTGCCGAGATCAGAATTATAATCAACAAGCACCTGCAAAGCAGATGGGTTTGGGAGTTGCGCCCCCAAAGGGGGCTTACGATGTTGCAAAAGCCGCCGAACTTTGGAACCAGGAATAAAGGCAAAGCCTTTTCCCTTACCGTCACCAGAGAAGGCGGCTTCCGCTCTAGTGAATAGCAGGATTTTGTTTACGATTCTCTCTTTACAGCATATACGGCTAATCGAGGGCGGTCGTTATTCCAATACTCAACCGGAGAATCTGAATGAATCGATCAGTTCAAGAGGTTCCATCTCCCGGTTGAGAATACGGAACACCCTCTGTATTACCGGCAGCTTGAGTGAGCGGTTCTGGACCATCTGCATGGCGTACTTTGTGGCCGGAACACCCTCGGGCAGATACCCGATATCATCGATGTTCTCGATCAGTCCATCGATGTTCCTGTAGGGTTGGATGATGCCCTTGAGAACGATCTGTCGGCCGAAGCGTCGATTCCTTCCGTGTATAGAATGGCATGTGACGTCAAGGTCACCGACGCCGGCGATGGAAGTGAAGGTTTCCGGATGGGTTGAACCAAGGGCGATTCCCAGGGTCTGTATTTCATTCAGACCGGCGGCAAAGAGCAGGGATTCGGTGTTGTCTCCCACCTGGGGCTCGATTTCCTTGAGGGCATCCAGGATGCCGAAGGCAATGGCGATGATGTTCTTGACGGCGGCACTCACCTGAACACCGATAATATCCAGTGACGGGAATACCATGACAGACGGACCCTGCAGCAGATTCCGGAAGTAAAAGGCGTTCTTGGCATCCCCAGAGGCACTGATGAGCCCGGTTATCATGTCACGACCCATTTCCTCGGCATGGCTGGGACCTGATATGTATACCAGATGATCTTTGTAGGCTCCCGGAAGATATCCTTCCATGGCCTCCAGTATGAATTGTATGCCCCGTTTACCGGATATGAATCCCTTTGTTACCGATGCGATGCGGGGATGGGCTTCGATGATGTCTTCAAATCCCAGAACCCGGCGGACGACATCCATGATATACAGGGAAGGAACGGCGAAAATCAGGGCATCCCGGTCCCGGCAGGCTACTTCGAGGGAGGCCACCGGCCGGAGTTTATCAGGCAGGGGAA
>DAOVYP010000473.1 GCA_030635565.1 Spirochaeta sp.
AGGAATGTTTTTTGCCTTTTTGCTTTCCATACTGACACAAAAAAACATTTCAAATCCCATTCTTCATTTGGTTGAAATGGTAAATGAAGTGTCAGATAATGAGAACTATTCAATTCGCGCGGAAAAAAAGAGCGAAAATACCTTTGGTTCGCCCTGCGTCGGTTCAACAATGCCCAAGCTCACTTGCGCATTGTACTCACTCGCCCGGGTCGTCGGTCCGAAATGGTTAAGTCCGACAGCCTCCTAGGAAAGGAGGCGGAGACTGTCCATAACATACTCCAGGGTGGCCTGACGAAGCTCCAGTCGGTGGATGTGCCCGCCCGGCAGGGTTCTCTGGCGGCGATTGTCATGATCTGTATGTTCCTTGTGGAATCTATCATCAAACCAGTGCATCAGCCTGATCCTGCCCCTGGTGAGTTCCAGGCAGGTCATGCCGCGTTTTCCGATGACGGTGCCGGAGTTGAACATGCAGGGAACCGGCACATCATCCTCTTCATAGATGCCGCTTTGCAGGTCCGGACGACGTTTGCGGGATCGCCATTCGACAAGTTCCGCCCGGTGCCGTCGGATCTCCTCCTCAATTTTCACTTTCTGTCCGTGAGACGCATTCCTGTAACGGACAAGCAGGTATTCGATGCGGAACCTGAGTGTCTCCGCTTTAGTGAGGGATTCGAAAAGGGGCCTGTGTGTATGACCTATAACGGAAACGATGCGTTCTCTCCGGGAGTATTCGTAGATACGTTTTTCAATGAAATGGCGTTTCTGACTGTCATGGGCCACCGAGTAATTCATGATACCCAGGGGCATGGCGAAGTATCTGACACCGATGCGGCTGATATCGTTGAAACGCTCGTATAGGGCAGACACCTGATGGCCGTGATAAATCAGCAGGGGATAATCCAGTCCGGTCATCCTGATAACTGTGTCCACAGTATAAGGATGATGATCCCGGAGATCCATGATAAGGCGGGCATCGTGGTTTCCGACGGTCTTGATCAGTTTCCCGTCTCTGGCGAAAACGTCGAACAGGGCGTAAATCTGTTTCCAGGCATGGAATATCTGTCTCCAGGTGAATTTATGGAATTCCTCGACATCACCGTTGAGGATAAGATCGTATCCCCTCGGAAGATAGTATTCGGAGAGTGCCGAGTAAAACAGCTCCGAATTTTCGGAGAAATCGTCCCTTCGGGTGCCGTTGCCCATATGAAGGTCACTGAAAATAACCCGTTTATCATCGGGACTGTAGGGGATGTTCCGGGCATTTGAGAGATGGAGAGAGAATTGGCTGTCCTGTGTTGAGTTTGATCCGGCCATGTCCGTTATTATACTTCATGGATCAGTTGGGCGGACCAAACCAACGGTCCAGTTCAGGTGGAGCCGCCGGGCGGCCATCGACAATACAAGCGACGGTCATCAAAGCCTTTACCGCGGGTTTTTCATCGGGCAGAACTAAAATCTCCTGCTCGAAATAGAAACGGAATTTCCCCTTGCGGACAGGTTCTGCCGTCACCCGGACCCTCATCCCCGGACGCAGGGGGAGAAGATAGTCCAGTTCGGCTCGACTGAGCACCAAATCGATGCCCTGTTCACTCAGCTGAAGCCAGTCCAGTCCGACGGAGCGGCCGAATTCATGTCTGGCATGCTGGAGATAATTCAGGTATACGGCATTATTGACGATGCCCTGCTGATCGCATTCGTAATCCCTGACTGTAATTTCAACGGAAAACATGGTTTCCAGCATAACGAAGGACGGGGGTCTTGAAAATGCTCATCATGCCGAGTCCCCCGGACCGGACATCCGGAGTATGATGTACTCATGAGCGGGTATTTTCTCTATCAGTCTTCCAGGCTGGAATCGTTTCCCGAGCGGTTCCCCGAAATTTTTCTCCAGGAGAATCCCCTGTCCGCCCCGGTGTACATCGTCGTGCAGAATTCCGGGTTGGGAGAGTGGCTCGTTCGCTTCCTCGCGGAAAAGCGCGGAGCCGTAATGGGTCCCCGGATACTCATGCCGGAGCAGGCTCTCCGGAAATTCGCCGAGGGATACCCCACTGCGAAACGCCTTCTTTCGTTTGAAGGGACGGCCGGAGAAAAGAAAAACCGCGGACTGCTCTTCATGGACGGGATGAAGCTGACCGTTTTCAAAGCCATCGAAGAGGCTCTGAAGGAGAATGACCCGGTTTACGCCCCCTTGAGACATTACCTTGGTGAAATCGATTCAGGCGGCGGGGAGCGTCTCTGGCAGTTGGCGGACGCCCTGGCGGGAATATTCTACCACTACGGTATGAACTGTCTGCCTCTGGTGGAGGCCTGGGAACAGGATCTATCCTACAAGGGTATTCTCAGTACCGACGAGGCGGCCGAGGCCTGGCAGCGCCGCCTCTGGCGGAGAATTTTCCATAAGAATGCACCATATACGCATCTGA
>DAOVYP010000012.1 GCA_030635565.1 Spirochaeta sp.
CCCTTTCAGCCCTGCGCCGCTCACACGATGCCGAGAAAATCGCCGTGGCCCTGGATCCCGCCGGGCCCACTTTCCGTCACGAAACATATCCTGAATACAAGGCCAACCGGGATCCGGCTCCCGAAGAGCTGCATGCTCAGGTTCCGATTATCAGGGAGATTCTGAAACTTCTGGGTATTCCCGTTTTCCTGATCGATCGATACGAGGCCGACGATGTCATTGGAACCGTGGCCGAAATCTGCCGGAAGCAGCAGCGAAGCTGCCGTCTGGTCAGTTCCGACAAGGATCTGATGCAGCTGGTTGACGATGATATCCGACTTCTCAGGCCGGAGAAGGGCGGGGGATTCCTGGAAATGGGTCCCGCTGAAATTCTGGAAGAGAAGGGAGTCCGTCCGGACCAGATAATCGATTATCTGGCCCTCATCGGCGATGCATCGGACAACATCCCGGGTGTCGCCGGCATCGGACCGAAAACCGCATCGGCCCTGCTGGCCGAATGGGACAACCTCGATTCTCTTTATGAGAATATCGATAGTGCCGCCAAAGGCGCCCGGCTCATCAAACTTATAGATGGAAAAGAAAATGCCTATTTCAGCCAGGCACTGGTTACCATCAAAACAGATCTGCCGCTTGACGATGAACTGGCGGCGATGGACGGATTAAGCGCCGATCCTCTCGCAGCAGCAAAGATGTTCCGCGAACGGGATTTGAGGACTCTGGCTGCCGAGGCCGAAGCACTGACCGGCACCCTGAAACCCGTCCTGGATCAAGGGTCGGAACAAACCTCGCCGGAGGTCGGCAAAGTCATCTATATACCGATTCTCAACGAATCCGAAATGAAAGAGTGGGGCGGCAGAATCAGAGAGGCCGGTATTGTGGCTCTCGACACGGAAACCGACAGCCTTGATCCCATGCGGGCGGAACTGGTGGGGCTTTCGGTGTCGGTGAAGGCCGGAGAAGCGGCCTACCTGCCGGTGAAGCGTCCCGACGGGTCTTGTATCCCGCTTTCAGGAGTTGTGGAATGGCTGAACGGCCTGTTGGCCGGCGGCGGCATTCGCATCATCGGGCAGAACTTCAAATACGACATGAAGGTGCTGCGACGAATGGGAGTCGGAATCGGCGGTTCCTGGTTCGATACCATGATTGCCGCGTGGGTGCTTGACGCCTCATCCCCGGTAGGCATGGATGCACTGGCCGATCGCTATCTTGGTCTCAGTACGGTGAAGTTCAAGGATGTTGTTCCGAAGGGTTCCACATTTGATGCCGTTCCACTGGATGAAGCGGTGCGCTATGCCGCCGAAGATGCGGATATCACCTTGCGGCTTTATGAAATCCTGTCGACGAAACTGGAATCCGATACCAGGCGGCTGGCCATTTTCAGGAACATGGAAATGCCGCTGCAGCCCATACTGGCCGGGATGGAAGCCGAAGGTATCGGTCTGGATATCTTCGAACTCGAAGCCTATGGAGAAGAACTCAAGTTGGCCATAGACGCTCTGGTGAAAGAGATACATGGACTTTGCGGCCGGGAATTCAATATCGCCTCACCGAAACAACTGCAGAAAGTCCTTTTTGAAGAGAGGGGGCTCACCCCCGGCAAGAAAACCAAGACCGGGTTTTCCACCGACAACACGGTACTCAGTGAGTTGTCGAAAGAAGATCCTGTTCCCGAGAAAATTTTACTCTACCGATCCCTTACCAAGTTGAAGTCAACCTATGTCGACGTACTTCCGCGGCTGATTCACCCGAAAGACGCTCGTATTCATACCAGTTACTCCCAGACCGGAGCCGCTACCGGAAGATTATCCAGCAACAATCCCAACCTGCAGAATATTCCCGTTCGGGACGAGAACGGCAGGCGTATCAGATCGGCTTTCAAGAGCCGCCCGGGGTATGTATTCGTCTCCGCCGACTACTCCCAGATCGAACTGGTGGTGCTGGCTCACATGTCCGGAGACGAGGCCCTTTCCAAGGCATTCCGCGAAGGTGTTGATATCCATTCCCGAACCGCCGCGCTGCTTCTTGGTGTCGATGCCGTTGATATCACCCCTGAGCAGCGCCGTATGGCCAAGGCCGTCAACTTCGGGGTGATGTACGGCATGAGCGCATTCCGGCTGTCCAACGAATTGGGCATCGGCCGCAAGGAAGCCAAACACTTCATCGATGCGTATTTCACCACCTACAGGGGAATCAAGATATTCGTCGAAGAAGCGGTGGCAGAAGCCGAAAATGACGGCGGCGTCCGTACCCTCTACGGCCGATTCAGGCCTCTGCCTGGAATCAACAGCCGGAACCGTGTGGAAAAAGCGGCCGCCGAACGGGCTGCGGTGAACTCGCGGATACAGGGAACTGCCGCCGATATCATGAAGACGGCCATGATCGATGTGAATGCCGCTCTGGCCGGTCGCTTTCCGAAGGCCCGGATGCTGCTGCAGGTCCACGATGAGCTGCTCATCGAGGCCCCTGAGTCGGATGCGGCGGCCCTGGCCGTGTTCCTGAAAGATACAATGGAGGCAGCGGTGGAACTGTCCGTTCCCTTGCGTGTGAGCGTTGAGACGGGCAGCTCCTGGGGCGATATCCATTAGGATGACTGGTGAAATTGATCGGAATTACCGGTAAAACCGGATCGGGTAAGAATCATGTCGCCGGACTCCTGGAGAAGCGGGGTTGGCGGACACTGGATCTGGATCTGGTGGCCCATCAGTCACTGGAAATTCTGGCTGAACGGATCGAGGAGAGCCTCGGACCGGGACTCCTGAGTGATGGAAAAATAGACCGTATAGAACTCGGCCGCCGAGTCTTTTCCGATCCCGCATTACTGGATTTACTGGAAAAGATCACATATCCGTGGATCGAGAAAGAAACCCGCCGCTGGATCTCTGAGAATCCGGATGTTCCGGCGGCGATCCATGCGATAAACCTCCACAAGACGTCACTTCCTGAGGACTGCGATGCCGTCATCTGGGTGAATGCGCCGGCAGGCAAACGCAGGAAACGTGTTATGAAGAGGAATAATCGGCCATGGAAGGAACTCAAAAGCAGATTCCGCAGTCAGAATGGACTCAATTCTAAACTTTTCTCCTCACGCGCCGAAATCTATAGAGTGAGGAACTCGGGAAACGATGCGTCTCTGAACGCCTCGCTGGATCGAATCCTCAGCCGTCTCTAAGACTGGGAGGGATTAGATGAGCGCTGAAAATACCCGGAACCCCGCTTTAGTGGTTGTTCTCAGCATCCTTGGAATTCTTGCAATAACACTGTTGGCCGGATTACTGCTCATGCAGAAGCAGGAGAATCCGGGAATGCCCCTTGGTACCGCATTCTCAACCAGGCAGGAAACTGTTGCTGCCGACGATTTTGATCCTATCAGCTGGGCCAGGGAAGGTGCCGAATATCCGCCTCTTCAGGAAGCCGAGGATTCCGAGGCCGAATTTGTAGCCGATTATACCGGAAACGGTGCTATCCCCGATGATGAACCGGCAGAGCCCACCGTGACAAAACAGCCCGCGGTCATCAGTCCGCCGCCGCAACCCGTCGCGGCACCCACTTTCAGGGAGGTAAGGGAAAACGCCTACTGGGTTCAGGTCATAGCGTCGAAGAATCTCACCACCGCTGAAAACATCCGTGACAATCTGGCAAAAAAGGGCCTTACAGCTCATGTCATGACCAAGGATACAGGAGGTGAAATTGTTTACAGGGTACGCCTTGGAGCTTTTGATACCAAGGATGAAGCTGAAAATTACGCCGGTATCCTGCATAAAATCGACGGTTTTGACGACAGTTATGTTACCATCGCCCCGGTTACACGGCGTATTCCCGTCAGCAACTGATATTTTATACGCTTATGGCAGCCAGGATACGGATTGTCGTCCTTCATGGAATAGGACGACAGTCTGAGAACTTTTATAAAGAGCTGGAAATCGGTCTGACAAAGGAACTGGATAATCTGGATGTTCCTGACCGTAACATCTCAGGATTTCTTTATGCCGATGTCGCCCAACCTCATCAGGATCGCTACTGGAATTCCATGGACCGGAAGTCGATTTCCATGGACCGCTTCCGGAAAATTTTCCTCCATTACTTCGGGGATGCCGGTGCATATGGTACCCGCCCCCATGACAAGAAGGGAAACTACAGAAAAATCCATGGAAAATTCGAACAATTTCTGGCCGGAGAGCTCAACCTGCTTGCTGAAGACGGGATATTCATCATTCTTGCCCAGTCATTCGGGGGGCATGTTTTTTCCAATTTCTACTGGGATTACCGGAAACGATTGGTGAAACCGCGGCGATTGAAAGGTTTTTCCGAGCGGTTCCGGCTCTTCATCACCACCGGTTGCAACATCCCCGTCTTTGTCGCCGGATTGGAGAGGCCTGAACCCTTCCCCTGGCCGAATCCCGATTTTCATTGGATCAATATTTATGACAAGGATGATATTCTCGGCTGGCCTCTCAAACCGTTGGGTGGTGAATTCAGCAACAGTGACTTTATAGAAGATCGCATCGTCGATTCAGGGTTACCTCTGGTAAGCCATATGAATTACTGGACGAACCGGCGGTCGCTGAAGATGATCGCGGAGGCTATCGCGGATGCGGCAACTCGAGAGTCATGAAAAAAGTGATGAAATTCACAATATTCACATTCGATTTGAAACAGAGACCAACCCAGCCGCCGCAACAGGGAATCACCGCCCCGAACGGCCTCAAAGTCCGAAGTAGACAGAGTCTTCGATTCTGTCATTGGAGAGGGAGCCATTCTCACGTATGATTATAAATATTTCACACGTACAGTAGATTCAGTTTCCAATCCTGCTCATAACATTAACTAAAGACATCTTTGCGGTGTCTGACCCGGAGAATGTCGATTACCAACTCATTTCCCATAATATCGTATATAAATCGAAAATCCCCAATCCTGATTCGGTACGCATCAAATGCTCAAACAAGTTTTTTGTACCCTCTGGGATAAGGGTCTTCGGCCAACTTTTTGATGGCCAGTGAAACGGAAATCTGTTGTTTTTGAGGAAGTTTTGCAATCTCTTTGAGAGCTTTACGTCTAATATGAATCTTATACATATTCCTGGATGCCGAGTTCCTTCATGGCTTGATCAAAAGGAACACGTTCATCGTCTTTGCGTTCCGCAATGGTTAACTGATCGCTGAGATCCTCAATAAGTTCGAAATACTCTTTAATGGGGAGTAATACAGAGGTTTTCCGTCCTTGCTCATCAGTGAGGAATTGCGGGTGGAGGTCGAACTTGTTCATACTTCCATCTTATCTGATATCTGTGATGAATATCCATTATGAAATCCGTTTGATTCAGTAGTCCCTTCTTTTTGTCCTAAGCCTTAACAAACTCCAAAACAAGTTGATTGATTTTTTCAGGAACTTCCATACTGACCATATGTGCCACTCCCGGAACCACAATTATTTTTGCCGTTGGAATCCTTTCTGCAAGTAATTCTGATAACTGTACAAACTCCGTGACATCAAGTGCACCTGAAATGATCAGAACCGGATGTTGTATTTCATGGAGCCGTTCAATGGCTGGAGGATTCAGCCTATTCAAAGATACATGATCCGGTTCCGGGTGAGAAAATGCGTGTAACTGCATCTCGCCAACCTGCTTCCTGATAACTGGATCCACTCCGTCATGGGCGCGATATGGACCGTCAACCCACATACTTAAGTTGAGCTCTGTCGCATCTTCAAGCCTTCCGGCTTCCAACAGGGCCTCTTCGTTCTCGTTAAACTTCTCTACTTCTTTTACCGGTTTGAAACCACTCACCACAGGAGCTATTAAAACAAGCCCTTTGACTTGACTGGGATAGGCGAGAGTAAAATCAACAGCCACCTGAGCACCAAAGGAGGCTCCCATCAACCAGATAGGGGCCAATTCAAGCGCTTCAATCAAAACCCTTATATCCTCATGATAGGCGAATGAGCCATCAGGAAGAAAAGATCGACCATAACCACGTAAGTCACAGCGGACAACACAAAAGTGCTCAGCAAAGTAATCAAACTGAGCATCCCACATGCGGCTATCGGCTACGCCTGCATGAATCAATAGTAGTGAAGATCCAGAACCTTTCATCTGATAGAACAGTTCTCCATCATGAAGTTTGAGTGCTTTCATATGTGCTTTAGATTGTGGTTTTTTCGTCTGTATATTAATAGAGGTATTTTCAAAAATAGAATATTTTTGGAATTACCCTGACCTTTAGAAAGAAAAAGAGGACACGAGACCGTCGGACGCCGAAGGCCAGAGGCTGCATGGCCGAGCAGTTGACGCAGTCAACGACCAAGCCCCGCCAGGATCGCAAGTAAAATAATTGGAATAAGTGGAAAGATCAGAGATATTCAATGAGGAGCACAAAAAGGGGGGACGAGTCCGTCGGATGCGAAGCACCGCTAGGACCGTATCCCCTTTATTGTGCGCCTCAGAGATTAACACCCCTAGCTCTTTCAACTCTATTCCAAGACTGCTAGATCGTCCAGTTGTCCGCAGCTGCCTCCTCGGCGTACCGGTTCTTCACTCGATAGTCCGCCGGCCGGTTATAGACAACCGAGAAAGCCGGCACCGAACTGGTAATCCATACATTGCCTCCAATCACCGAGCTTTTCCCGATCACGGTTTTGCCGCCGAGGATTGTAGCTCCGGCGTAGATTGTGACGTTGTCTTCCAGGGTGGGGTGCCGTTTTTTGTCGGCCAGTTCCTTGGCTACGCTCAAGGCGCCGATGGTAACCCCCTGGTAGAGTTTTACGTTTTTTCCGATAATCGCCGTTTCCCCGACAACGACGCCGGTGGCATGGTCGATGAAAAACTCATCGCCGATTGTGGCTCCCGGATGGATATCGATCCCTGTGTTCTTGTGGACATGTTCGCTCATCATCCTGGGGATGAGCGGGACATCGCGGAGGTAGAGTTCATGGGCGATACGGTGGCAGGCGATGGCCTCCAGACCCGGGTAGGAGAGTATCACCTCGTCCCGACTCCCGGCGGCGGGATCACCCTGGAAAGCCGCTTCCACATCGCCCATGGCCCTCTCCCGGAGTTCGGGGATCATGGCAAGGAGATCCAGCGCGATGACTTCAGCATCTTTACGGCAGGATCCTGAGATTAGTTTCCTGCCCTCATTTCTCGCGCCGTATTCCAGACTCCGGGCAATTTCCACCGTCATCTCCCGCACCAGACGCCGGGTTTTGGCTCCGATGGTGTAGGTAATCAGATCATCTTCCAGTTTCTCTTCCGACTGAAATCCCGGAAAGATGAGGGTCTCGATGGTTTCAAGGATTTCAACGACACCTTGGCGGGAAGGGAGATTCGGCCCCGAGAGGTGATTGATTCCGCCGAGTTTGCCGTAGGAGTCGATGATGGTCATATTTATCTGCGCGACGCGCGGTTCGTGACTGTCACTCATGTTTTTCAGATTAGTCGAAAGGCGGGGACTTATCCAACTTCTCTTCCCTCATTCATGTCTCACGACTATTCTATGATACATGATCTCCGGGCGAGCTAAGGATACGATACCTCCTGCAGAACTGAATTTGACCGGCGATGAGCAACGGGCTATGGATGCCGGCCCCCGGCCGCCTTTCCGGATGACCCGTCACTGGTTTTCTCTTCTCAACGGAGATGCGGATGATCCCCTGCGTCGTCAGGTAATACCAGGCACTGCGGAGAGTATCAGGGTTGCCGGAGAGCTGTCGGACCCTCTGGGGGAAGAATTCCACAGCCCCCTCCCCAGGCTGATACACCGTTATACCGATCGGGCCCTGGTTGTGATAACCGGCCGATGTGCTCTTTACTGCCGTCACTGCTTCCGCCGTCGGCTGACCGGTGACAACTTCGGCGATATCACCGATAAGCAGTTCGAAGCAATCTCAATCTGGCTTGCGGAAAACAAAGCAGTGAAGGAAGTTCTTCTATCCGGGGGAGACCCTCTCACTCTGAATGACAGGCGGCTGCTGAAAATCATCGACCGCTTCCGGAGTACCAGGCCGGATATTGTTCTACGCCTGGCCACCCGGATGCCCATTGTCGACCCCGGCCGTATCACCCGTTCTCTGGTTCGGGGGCTTGGCAGGCGGCGCCCTCTCTGGGTCGTGATTCAGGCCAATCATCCACGGGAGCTTTCAACCGAAGCCCTGCGTTCTATCGACAGCATTCAGCGCCGGGGAATACCGGTGATTAACCAGGCCGTGCTGCTCCGTGGAGTGAATGATGATGTTGAAATTCTTGAAAAGCTTTCCCGGGCTCTGGTGAGCGCCGGGGTGAAACCCTATTATCTGTTTC
The DNA here is from genome assembly GCA_030635565.1 of Spirochaeta sp. Lineage (GTDB taxonomy): Bacteria > Spirochaetota > Spirochaetia > DSM-2461 > DSM-2461 > UBA2779. The sequence continues at coordinate 8,297 of DAOVYP010000012.1, forward strand.
AGGGGGATCCGGCCGAGGGCACGAATCATTTTCGCCTGCCCCTCGATGAGGCCCGGCGTCTGACTGAAGAACTGCGATCCCGAGTGAGCGGCCTGGCTATGCCTGTTTTTGCTGTCGACCTGCCTGGGGGCGGAGGAAAAGTGCCGTTGGGAGCCGACCACGTGCTGGGCCGGACAGACGATGGCTGGAAACTGAGAACCCCCGATGGGCGGGAAGGGATTTATCCTGATCCGTCGTAATAACAAGGAGAAAATATGAGCCGAAATACAGATGAATCCCATCTGGTGTGGGAATATCTGGACAGTGAAACCCTGTACGATGCCGGAATCTTCCGCCTGAAAACCGTCCGCAGGCGTTCACCCGAGGGTAGGCATGCTCCCTTCATCTCCGTCGAGGCCCCTGACTGGGTCACTGTCATCCCGGAGCTGTCACAGGATGGTGATGCGGCACCGTCTTTCCTTATTGTCAGACAGTATCGTCACGGTGCCGAGAAGGTGGGATTGGAATTTCCCGCCGGAGCAATCGATCCCGGTGAGAATCCTGCGCAGGCCGCCGCAAGGGAACTTCTGGAGGAAACCGGCTACCGTGCGTCCGAAATCCGGGAGATCGGATCTGTGAGTCCAAATCCGGCCTTCATGACCAATAGAACATATACGTATCTCGCCAGAGGTCTGGAAAAAGTGGCCGGACAGAATCTGGATGAGCATGAGATTCTCGACGTCCATAGCGTGGCATTAAGCGACCTGGAGATGATGATGGGCCAGGCTCCTTATGACAGCGCCATAACTCTTCAGGCCTGGTTTTTTTATCTTCGCGCTTCAGGAAGGCTCTGATGCGGGCCGTCATTGTCACCGAATACGGAGGACCGGAAGTTCTTGTCGTTCGGGATGTGCCCGAACCAGTACCCGGCCCGGGACGAATACTCATCAAACTCCATACAGCCGGTGTGAATCCGGTGGACAGCTATCTGCGCTCCGGCGCTCAGGGATACTCCCCGACACTGCCATTCACCCCGGGGATGGACGGCGCGGGAACCATTGAAGACGTGGGTGACGGGGTAATCGGGTATGCCGGCGGTGACAGGGTCTACGTCGCCGGCTCGGTAACCGGTACCTATGCCGAATACTGCCTCTGTTCCCCGGGGCAGGTTTTCCCCCTGCATGAAAAGCTGGACTGGGCGGAAGGAGCCTGCCTGGGCGTTCCGTACTTCACCGCGGCAAGGGCGCTCTTCACCAGGGGAGGCGCCTCACCGGGCGAATCCGTATTGGTACACGGCGCCAGCGGCGGTGTGGGACTGGCATGTCTTCAGCTGGCCGCCCCTCGGGGTATTACCGTGTACGGTACGGCAGGTTCCAGGGAGGGCGAGGCGCTTGTTCGAAAAAACGGTGCAGCAGAATGTTTCAGCCACCGGGATTCCGGTCGATTCGAAGCCGTCAGGGAAGCCACCGGCGGGCCGGGTGTGAATCTCATCGTTGAAATGCTGGCCGACGTCAATCTCGATGACGATTTGAAAATTCTTGCTCCCGGCGGCCGGGTAGTTGTGGTTGGAAGCCGGGGCCGTATCGAAATTTCTCCCCGAGACCTCATGAGCTCTGAAAGTGTCGTCATGGGAGTGCGGATGCCTATGGCCACCCTTGAGGAACGTCGGGAATACGCCCGGTATATCGATGAAGGAGTTTTGAGCGGGAGTGTCAGGCCGCCTGTGGCGGCAGGGTACTCCCTCGAGGAAGCCGGTGAGGCCCATAGGAAAGTGATGAAAGGACCCCATTCGGGGAATGTTGTATTGGAAATCAACGAGTAAGACTGAAGACAAATGAACAGGATCAAGCGGTATCTGTATATAGGTTTCGGGCTGCTTTTCACCGTTATCGGGATCGTGGGAATCGTGACGCCGGTATTGCCTACTACGGTCTTCCTGCTCATTGCCGGGGGATTGTTCGTCAATGCCAGTCCCCGGCTTCATACCTGGCTTAACGGGAATCGTGTTACCGGACCGTTTCTGAAAGCTTACAGCCGGGGAATGGGGCTGAGCCGGGGCAGAAAGGCAGTTACCATCGTGTTTCTCTGGGTCACTTTGCTTATCTCCGCATGGTTTGTACGGGAGCGGTGCTGGGTATTGGCGATTCTGGGGGCTGTCGGAATCGGGGTAACCTGGCATGTTGCATCGCTGCGGCCGCGGAGAATAAGCAATAGTGATGAGTCTCCGTCGAACGGCGGAGGAACTGAATGAGTGCAAACTGCGGTGTGACGCTTTCGGATATATCTCGAGATTCACCTCGAATAACTCGATGAATTTGCTGCAATTATATACTGAAAAAATGAAAGAGTATTTAATGAAGAGTGATAATCCTTAACTTGAATGACATAAAAAAGATGCACGATTTCACTGAAGCAGAAGCCGCCTCCTTTGGTGGTGGTAAAGGAAAAGGCTTAGCCTTAAATCCTTGTCTCCGAACTTCGGCGGCTTTTGCAACACTGTAAGCCCCCTATGGGGGCGCAACCCACATCTGCTTTGCTGTGGTTGTTGATTTCATGTTGTTATATAAACTTATGCATATAAAACCTAGTTTGTTTACCCTCTTTTTACGGACAGCATAAACACAACCGGTAAATTTCAATGTTAATGAATGGTATCATACCCCAGGGCAGATCCCTGGACCCGGAGTCACCAAAAGCGACTCCTTTTCCGCGGCAAGCCGCGGGGTATGAAACCATGCTTTTCCTGCACTCATTCGGATCAAGGGTCGTACCGGAGGCGAGAGCCGAGGAACGATCCCGACAGAATGAACAAGTTCACTCCTCTCATTTCGCTTGGGAATCAGTATAATTATTACTTTTCTTGTTGCAATTCTTTTGTAAATGGTGCAATATTTACCGAGTGCCATATCCCTGTCATAAGAGTCCTCTAGGTAGCCTGTAAAGCATTTAAAGTACTGTGTATCCTTTCGAAGATTGAAATCAATGGGCTTCAGATGAAAAATGACAAGGCGGTGGACGCAATAGCTTATAGCAGGGGTGTATCACTTAATTACATTCACAGCGTATCTGCATAATCGATTATTTATAGGCTACTATTTATAGGGTGAAACTGTGATTACAGCCGAAACTGAAGCTTTGGATATCATGGTACGGGGACGTATCCAGGGTGTCGGCTTCAGGCCATTTATATACAGACTCGCTTCTGCCCATAATCTTTATGGATGGGTTAATAATCAAACTAGCCATGTAAGAATACATATTGAAGGAGATGAAAAAAATATACACTCCTTTATCAATGATATTAAAGCGAAAGCACCTTCAATTTCCGTAATCGATGAACTGGAAACCGTTGCATCAACCTTCGAAGAGTTTAAAGAGTTCTCAATTATTCAAAGTATTAATTCTTCAGATGATGTTACAGAAATAAGTCCTGATCTGGCAGTCTGTGATGATTGCCTGAAAGATATAAATTCCATAGGCAGACGAAATCATTATTCTTTTACGAACTGCACCAACTGCGGTCCCAGATTTTCTATAATCAATGAACTTCCCTATGACCGTTCTAATACTGCAATGAGTGAATTTCAGATGTGCCGGGAATGTCTGGAGGAGTATGAATCCCTTTTGAACAGGCGATTCCATGCACAGCCCAACAGCTGCAGTTACTGTGGACCGATTTTTACAATGACAACACCCCGAGGAACGTCAACTGATATTAATTCAATCCTGACTGAATGTACGGAAATTATACTCTCCGGAGGTATTGCTGCAATAAAGGGTATTGGAGGATTTCATTTAGCTTGTAACCCTTTTAACAGTCAGGCTGTTGCAGAACTCAGAACTGTTAAAAACCGGGACAATAGACCTTTAGCTGTTATGTTCGCCACGATTAAAGAAATTCGCGAGCATGCAATTGTATCTGATATCGAAGAGGAATCATTAAAATCGGTACGTGCACCTATAGTCCTTTTAAAACTGAGGCCTGATTCTACCGTTTTTTCTGATGTGACCAGCGGATTGAATACAATCGGCTGTTTTCTACCGTACACACCTTTTCATCATCTGCTGCTGAAAAATCTCAGTATTTCTGCAATGGTTCTCACCAGTGCCAATATTTCCAGTGAACCTATAGAAATAGATAACATATCTGCAATTCAACGATTTTCAGGACTATGTCAGGCTGTACTGGGGTATAACAGAGATATTCAAAATAGAACGGATGACTCCGTCGTTAGAATAATTAACGGAAAAGAACGCGTTTTCAGACGCTCCAGAGGTTGGGCACCTGAATCCATAACAGTCAACACCGATGTTGAGGGAATTCTGGCAACCGGTAGTGAACTCAAGACATGTTTCTGTATGGGAAAAGGCAACAAAGCTGTATTGAGTCAGCACATTGGCGATTTAAAGAATTTTGAAACTTTTGAATTCTACAAGTCATCAATTAACAGGTTCAAAAACCTATACCGGTTTAACCCGTCACTTATAGCACACGATCTTCACCCGGATTATCTCAGTACACGTTACTTTGATAATAGTCCAATCCCCAAAATAGCCATTCAGCATCATCATGCTCACATAGCCTCATGCATGGCGGAAAATGGTGTCAGTGACAGTGTCATCGGTTTTAGTTTTGACGGAACAGGACTGGGAGATGACGGGTATATCTGGGGCGGAGAAATCCTCACCTGCAACCTGGTGGAGTATGATCGTCACTTTCACTTCAGCTATCTTCCCCTGCCTGGTGGGGACAAAGCGGTTAATGAGCCCTGGAGAATGGCTGTTTCGGCTCTATATTCTGCAACTGGTCGTGATTTTATTGATATGGATTTACCTTTCTTGAAACAGATTCCTGCGTCTGATGTGGAAACTCTATTGAATATCATAGATCGTAAAATCAACACTCCACTCAGTTCCAGCACAGGCAGACTATTTGATGCTGTGTCGGCAATGCTTGGACTTTGTCTCTACAGCAGCTTCGATTCAGAAGCGCCTATGAGGCTGGAAGCAGTTTTAGAGGTCACCCCTGTGATCGGCGAATACTATCCTTTTCAATTGGGTGAAGAGATCAGCTTGAATCCGGCATTCAGAAGTATAGCAGAGGATATAATTGCCGGCATTCCCGCAACTCTGATTTCAGCTAAGTTCCACAACACCATTGTAGAAATCATCTGTGCTGCGTCGGCGAGATTAAGAACTGCCACTGGTATAAACAGCGCGGCACTGTCCGGTGGGGTCTTTATGAATGGCTATCTTCTGGGAAAGGCGGAAACAAGATTGACGGATATGGGATTCAGAACCCTGACTCACAGCAAAGTTCCGCCTAATGACGGAGGACTGGCTCTGGGCCAGCTGGTCATTGCAGCCAACAGAAAGAGATCATAAGAGGAGGAGTGAACAATGTGTCTTAGCATACCCGCGGAAGTCATTTCCATCACTGGAGACATGGCGGAGGTTAGTGTCGGCGGGACCAGTTACAACGCAAGCCTTAAACTTGTTGAAGATGTCAATGTGGGTGATTTCATACTGATTCATTCAGGATACGGTATTGCAAAGATAGATGAGGCAAACGCCATCGAGACCCTTAATCTCATGCAGGAGATTAAAAAAAAGGAGATGAACAATTAAATTCATCGATGAATACAGAAATAAAAAACTCATAGATGAAGTTGTTACAGCTATCGGGAATCTCCCCGGAAAAGAAGTCACATTGATGGAAGTGTGCGGCGGACATACCATGTCCATATACAAGTTCGGCATTCCCTCTCTTCTGCCAGAAAATATAAAACTTCTTTCCGGCCCCGGTTGTCCTGTCTGCGTTACCTCCAGATTTTTTATTGATGATGCCGTTCAGTGCAGCAGAATGGATGATGTGATTCTGACAACCCTGGGAGATCTCATCAGAGTTCCGGGTACAGAAACCTCCTTGTATAGGGAAAAATCTACGGGTGGTGACATAAGGATTGTATATTCGGTTCTGGATGCCATAAAGATTGCTGAAGAAAATAGGGACAAAAGGATCGTATTTCCTGGTATAGGTTTTGAAACAACGGCTCCTTTAAGTGCCGCAGCCATACTGCAGGCTGAAGAGACCGGATTGGATAATTTCTACATCCTGAGTGCTCACAAGGTTATGCCGCCGGTAATGGCCGCTCTCATTGATGAAGGCGTTAGAATAGACGGCTACCTCTGCCCGGGACATGTAAGTGTGATAACAGGTACCGGGATATTTGAACCAATTGTCAAAAACTACGGCCTGGGCTGTGTCGTTTCAGGGTTTGAACCTCTTGATATTCTGCAGTCCATTTACATGCTGATGTGTCAGATTATAAAAGGCCAACCGGCACTTGAGAATCAATACACCCGGGCAGTTAAACCGGAAGGGAACAAGAAAGCACAAGAATTGATGTACCGGGTATTTGAACCTGCATCGGACTGGTGGAGAGGTATTGGGACTATTCCGGACAGCGGCCTATCATTAACAAGCGAATATACGGCCTTTGATGCAAGTCGGATTTTTAAACCTCTGCCGAGGATCGATTCGGATAATGATTGCGGATGTATCTGTGGTGAAATCCTGAAAGGACTTAAAACACCGGCAGACTGTCCTCTTTTCAGCAATGTCTGCACCCCTGTTGACCCTGTAGGCGCATGCATGGTTTCAAGCGAGGGGTCCTGTGCAGCCTGGTATAAGTATGCAAGGGAGGCAATATGAACTCTGATATTGTAACTCTCGATCATGGAAGTGGCGGAAAACTGACTCAGAATCTTGTAAAGATGTTTACTGATTATTTCGGTGATGCCGGACCCGTGAATATGACTGATTCTGCCGTAATCAACTCCGAAACAAGTTCAGCGGCTTTTACAACTGATTCCTATGTTGTTAATCCCATCCATTTTCCCGGAGGAAATATCGGCAAATTGGCTGTCTGCGGCACAGTAAATGATTTGGCGGTATCCGGGGCAGTACCTCGGTATCTCAGCTGTGCATTTATTCTGGAAGAGGGCCTTGAAATAAGTGAGCTGGAACAAATCGTAAAATCCATGGCCGAAACAGCAAAGTCAGCTGATGTGACTATTGTAACAGGAGACACCAAGGTAGTTGAAAGAGGTGCCTGCGATCAAATGTTTATAAATACCGCGGGCATAGGTTTCATAAAGCCGGAACACGAGTCAATCGGAACAGGCCGAAATGTCAAACCCGGAGATAAAATTCTTATAAATGGAAATATTGGAGACCATGGGCTTGCGGTACTCTCAATCCGCAACTCTTTCAGGAATGATATTCACTCAGACTGCGCACCCCTCAATAACTTGATTCAAAGCTGTCTGGGCGTAAATAGCAGTATCCATTTTATGAGAGATGCGACCAGAGGCGGTCTTGCGGCAGTACTTGTTGAACTGGCGGAAATGATTGACAAGGGAATAAAACTTGATGAAAAGATGATTCCCCTGGCAGAAAACACCCGCGGTCTTTGTGAATTCCTGGGTTTTGACCCTCTGAACCTGGCAAATGAGGGGAAGGTGATAATAACAGCAGGTGACGGTTGGAAAGATATTCTTGAAGTCATGAAATCCCATCCACTGGGTAAAGAAAGCCGGGTTATTGGTACCATTGTAAATGATCATCCCGGCAGGGTTGTTCTGGAAACAGAAATTGGCGGTAGCAGAATAATTGAAGTACCGGCTGGTATGCAGCTTCCGAGGATATGCTGATGCATGAACTGACGGTCGTATCCAACATTTTTAAAATCATCATGGAAACAGCAGACATAAATAATCTGACAAAAATTTCAAAGGTTAGTCTGAAAGTCGGGCGTCAACGGCACCTGGCCCCTGATCTTATGAAATTCGCGTTTGATTCTGTTGCTCAGGATACAATAGCTGCCGGAGCATTCCTGAATATTGAAAGAGTGGATATTCAAATGAGATGCCGTAACTGTGGTCTGGATTTTATTGTTGAAGACAATGCATATCTCTGCATCTCATGCGGATCGGCCGGACTTGAAACAATTTCAGGGAAAGACCTGTTGATAGAAAGCATTGAAGGAGAGCTGTGATGGAAATTGCGATTATGAAAGCAGTTCTGGAGCTGAACGATAATAAAGCCAGAGAAATTACTGCATTGCTTAAAGAGAAGCGGGTTCTGCTTCTTAATATCATAAGTTCACCGGGATCAGGAAAAACAACTTTACTGGAAAGAACTGCAGAACATTTTAAAGGAAAATACTCTATTGCTGTTATTGAGGGAGATATTGCAACGGCAAGAGATGCAGAGCGATTGAAAAAATATAATATACCGCTTGTTGTTATAAACACTGACGGCGCCTGTCATCTGAATTCTATGAGTATTAAAAATGCTCTTGATCAGTTTGATCTCAACGAGCTTGATATAATTTTTGTAGAGAATGTCGGGAACCTGATCTGTCCATCAGAATTTGACATTGGAGAAAGTGCAAAAATTGCCATGTTGAGTACTGCCGAAGGAGATGATAAACCGGCAAAGTACCCTCTTCTCTTCAGGGAATCTGAGCTGATGATATTAAATAAAATGGATCTGGCTCCATATACAAATTTTAATAAAGTGTCATTTTATAAGGATCTTGAGAAAATTAATAAAAATTTGCCTGTCATCGAAACATCATGCACAAAGAATGAGGGACTTTCAGGGTGGTTCGAATGGGTTGAATATAAAGCTATTGGTGGAGGTGCTGGAATATGACTACGGTATTAAACAAACAGTCTACAAAAGA
>DAOVYP010000332.1 GCA_030635565.1 Spirochaeta sp.
CCGAAGGACATCTTCGTATTCGAACAGAATTCGCGAGTCGACACAAAGCACGAAGCTGCTTGACGTCAGCATTCGTACAATCTCTCCACATACCCCGAATGGAGTCAGCATGCCGGATACCAATACGTTGGTATCCATTACGATTCTCATCGGGTACGTTTCCGACGTGCGTTTCTTGCCTTACCTATCTCTTCGTCGATATCCTCCATTGAGATGCTGTCAGTTGCCTGTCGCATAGACTCTTGCTGGATGGACGTAATGGCTTGTGTGACTCGCACCTGTCGCCATGCTGCCAGGGATTTCTCAACACTGGTCTCATCAACGGATGTTAACACAGCAACGGGGCGACCATTGCTGGTTATCACCATTTCACGTTCATTCGGGAGTTCGCGCCACACTTGAGCTGACTTACTCCGCAAATCACGAACACTTAGGAATTTCATTGGTCACCTCTATCGTCACTCAAGTGTATACACATATGCGTCGCATTGCCAATGCTCCTGATCCAGGATTAATATTTGTATGAACATTGTGAAACCCTTTTCCATAGCAAAAACGAACTGGATCCTGGATCATCAATAGCAACATTATCAGCGTCGAACGTTTCCGGATCAGAATGAGTTTTTCCTGGTCGTGATAATAAACGCCGACTTATCGGAAGCTCCAGTCCGCGCCGAAGAACAAGAGGATGTCCGGTCCCTCCCAGGTGAGGAGATCTTCTTCCATATAGAATTGCCAGCCGAATCGGCCGGAGCGGCCCTTGAGACCGATTTTGAGATCGGTCTGGGGCAGGGCGAACATGGCGGTGCGTCCGAAAACAGGGTGAATGTACTCTTCGATTCCGACGATAGGCGAGGTCTGTATGTTCATCTGCACCAGGATGGAGAGACCCCGGGCGGCCCGGAATTCCACTGCCGGGATAAACTGACCCATCACCCGTCCTTCATCGCCGAAGGGAACGATGATACCGGTGTTCAGATAGAAGGCCCAGCGAGTCCAGGGACGCCAGTCCACCAGGAACTCCGCCCCAATATCCGGATAACCGGAACCGAAACCGCCGTCCTTTCGTCCTGTGGGTATCTTGAATGCCCCGCCTGCGGCCAATGCTAGTTTCGGGCCGCTCCAGAACGACCAGAGGGCCTGCAGATCCAGGTCTCCGGCTCCGACAACAGTGCCCTCTCCCGTCCAGGATGTTCCCGTGGAACTCCTGATATCCCAGTACGAGCGGTTATGCGAGAAGTACTCCCTCCCGGCATTGGATACCCCCAGCGCGCTGTGCCACCACTCGATGACACCGTCGAGGTATCCGCCGTAGCGGGCATGAAGACGCCAGTCGGCACTGAAGCGCCAGGCGGGCATGGCCTGCCAATCAATACTGAGCTCCCAGACCGTGCTCTCGTAATCCATGGCCGTCAGGTCGTTCTGGTCCGCGGAAGAGAGTCTACCGTCGGGCTCCAAGGTGTAATCTTCAGGATTGAATGGGTATGAACTGAATTCGTTAAGAACATATATGGCCGTTCCGATCCTGATGATACCCATCGGTAGGGCGGCTGCAGAGTCGGCGGTGAAGCTGAACCAGGGCAGGTGAGGGGCGTAAACGTTCCGTCCGCCTAAGGGCCCCAGGGTCGGTTCATCCCCCGGGGGGGCAGCATTCACCGTTCCGGGGCTGAACAGGAGGATTGCTGATATGACAGGGACCATAGCCCAGGGCAGAACGGCCGGTAAGGGTCGGGACATCATTCGTCCCGTCCCGCCAGCTCTTCCCAGCGTGCGGTCTTGAGGGCGATTTCCTCCCTCAGGGGATCATGGCGCCGTCCGGCGGCGGCCAGTTTATCGGGATCGGGATCGGGGAGGGAGAAGAATCGTTCCAATTCGGCCAGCTCCTCTTCAAGAAATAGTATTTCTTCCATCAGGGCGTCCAATTCCCTCTTTTCCCTGAAGTTTAGTCCTTTTTTCGGTGTTCGGGCAGGTTTTGCAGCAACGGAGGCAACAGAACGGCGTTTCTCCCGGTGCTTCACCGTTTCACGGTATTCGGACCAGCTTCCGGAGAAGCCCAGGACCGAACCGCTGCCGTCGAGGATCAGGAAGTAGTCCACGATGTGTTCAAGGAAGGTTCTGTCGTGGGATACCACCAGCAGACAGCCTTCGTACTCCTCGAGAAACTGTTCCAGTAAACTCAGAGTGGCCAGGTCCAGATCGTTGGTGGGTTCATCGAGGATGAGGAAGTTGGGTTCCTTCATGAGGAGTCGGACGAGCTGCAGCCGCCGCCGCTCTCCGCCTGAAATATAACGGATCTTCCGGCGACGGGCGGCGGCGGGGAATCCGAATCGTTCCAGCCAGCTGCCGACTTCCACCAGTTCTCCGGCGGCGTTTCTGACATTGTCGGCTTCCATTTTCATGTATTCCAGCACAGTTAATGATTCGTCGGCTATCAGCGGGGACTGGTCCAGTACGGCGAAGCGGGTATTCACTCCGGCATCGATGCGTCCGTCGTCCCGGGGAAGCAGTCCGGATACCAGGGACAACAGGGTGGTTTTACCGGCGCCGTTGGGTCCGGCAATGCCGATTCTCTCACCCCTCTTGAAGCTGTAGGAAAAGGGTGCAATGACTTTCCGGCCTCCCCGGGATTTTTCGACGTTCACCAGTTCCAGGACTTTCTTCCCCAGCCTGCGGCCTCTGGCGGAGAACTCGGTCATGCGCTGAAGATCGGCCTGGGGGGCATTCTGCAGGTCTTCGATCCGGGAGAGACGTTTCTTGTCTTTGGTTGCCCGGGCCCTGGGCTGACGGGAGGCCCATTCCATTTCCCGGCGGAGGATATTGGCCCGTTTATCCGCGGCCTTCTCTTCCTCCTCGAGACGCTTTATCCTGGCCGTGAGGTAGGTGGACCAGTTTCCGGGGTATTTCCGGAGGGTCCGGTCCTCAAGCTCGAGGATGACGTCGCAGGAGCGGTCGAGAAAACTGCGGTCGTGGGTCACCAGGATGTAGCTGCGTTTACCGGTCTTGAGCCAGCCTTCCAGCCATTCGACGGTTTCCAGGTCGAGGTGGTTGGTCGGTTCGTCCAGGAGAAGCAGGTCGGCGCCGGACGCCAATACCCGCGCCATATCCGCCTTCCTCAGTTCACCGCCGGACAATGTATCCGCCTGTCGCGAGAGGTCATGTATCCCGAGTTCCGTTAAAAACGAATGATAGGTGTTCTCGATGTTCCAGGCATTTTCATGGTCCATCCGGGCCTGGAGTTCGGTGAGTTCCTCGTGTTTCTCTTCGCTGTAATGCTCCAGCAGTGATTCGTAGCGCCTCACCAGAGCGGCCTTGGGATCGTCACTGCGGAATACCAGATCGGCAAGCGTCGCGGCTTCGGGGACTTCGGGTATCTGGGGCAGATGGGCGATTTTCAGATCGCTGCGCCGATGCTGGGTCCCGGTATCCGGCAGACGTTTACCGGTGAGTATCGACAGTAAAGTGGATTTTCCCGCCCCGTTGGGACCGATGAATCCGATGTGCTCCCCTGAGTCGATGCCGAGGGTGACATTGCTGAATAATTCGGTGTCGCCCAGCGTGAGGGATACGTCGTTGAGGGAGAGAAGATTCATGATGAGCCATGATAGCGGC
>DAOVYP010000268.1 GCA_030635565.1 Spirochaeta sp.
AACTCACCTATGAGGATCTTCAAACGGGAGCCGAAATCCGTGAACCGATCACAACCGGTGAATTCTTCGGAGTCAAGGCAGCCCTGGGAAGATTTCCTCATGATGAAACGGCTATGGCGATTACCGACTGCACGGTGATTCATTTTTCAATATCCGAGTTCGAAAAAGTTGTTTCGGGGAATCCCCGTATCCTGATGAAGATGCTCCAGGTTTTTTCCACCCAGCTCAGACGCATCCATCATCAGGTTCAGAGCCTTCTTTCATCAGACAGAATCAACACCAGCCAGGAAGCGGGTATGTTCGCAGTCGGCGAATATTATCTCAAGGAAGAGCAGTTTCCTCAGGCTTCCCATGCATTCAAGAGCTACCTGAACCACTGGCCCAAGGGCATTTATGCCCCCCAGGCTACATTGAAGGCCGGTGAGGCCGACGCGGCTCAGGTTGAATCCATGGAGGAGATTGAAGAGGTCGGGGATCAAATAGCCGACTACTCTATGATGTCATTCACAGAGATCAATAACCACTATAAACTCGGACGCTACAAGGATGCCATGAAAGGTTTTCTGTCCATGATCAAGGACGGTCGGGAACCTGAGCACCTGGCTTATGCCGAGTTCCGAGTCGGATGCTGTCTCTTCCACATGGAGATGTTCAACGACGCGATGAAGCAATTGGCGTCGGTAATCCGAAAATATCCCAAGCATCCATATCTCGGCGAGGCGATTTATTACATGGGTCTCAGTCATGAACAGATGGGAGATAATGATAAAGCTCTCGGATTTTTACGTAAGGCGGGGCAGTTGGTTCCCGAAGGCGGCTCTCTCTATCGTCAAGTCCTTAAAAAAATCAGGGAACTGGGAGGTCCGGCCCCATGAGTCTGGATCTTTCACTCTTCGAACGATTTGCCAAAACTTACAATGCCGGCCAGATTATCTTCTGCGAATATGAACCTGGAGACGCCTTTTACCTCATCCAGTCCGGTCGGGTGAAAATCGTCAAGATTTTCGGCAATATAGAAAAAACCATCGACATACTCAAACCCGGTGAGTTCTTCGGCGAAATGGCTCTACTGGAGAATGCCCCCAGGAGTGCTTCCATCGTGGCACTAGATGATTGCAAGCTGCTGGAGTTCAACAGGAGCAACTTTGAAGTGTTGATGACCGGAAATCCACAGATGGCCCTCAAACTGCTGGGTCTCTTCGCCAAGAGAATCTACGATCAGAAGCGCCGATTCGCCATTCTCACACTTTCAGATGAGCATGCCCGTGTGGCGGATGTTTTCATCATGCTGGCCGAGGGCCTGGAACCGGTGGAAGAGGATCCGGACACAGGTAAGAGAATGTTCAATCATTCGGTGGCGGATATCGCCCATTGGGCCGGTATGAGTCCGGACCGCTGTCGTGAAATTCTGAATCATTTTCAGGAGCAGAGCAGGGTCAGCGTCTTCCAGGACCGGATCGAGGTAACAAATATTCACGATCTCACCAGGTTCGTGAGTTCACGCAGAAAGCTTCAGGAAAATCAGGAATCCCAGGGCTGATTCAGCTGCCGGGAAAAGGACAGTTCTTTCTCTATCTCACCTTCCAGGCTGATATTCAGTTCCAGAAGCCTTCGCAGATGGATCATCCTGTCAGCCTCGATGGAATCTAAGCGAAATTCATTCGCTCGAATTATCTGTTTCCCCTGTTGTCCATTGCTTTCACAGTATGAGAAATCATCCAGGCGTCAATAGCGCGACTTGACCCGAATTGCACGACGGATATAATGAGCCGATCCGCCAAAGTAGCTCAGCTGGTAGAGCAACGCACTCGTAATGCGTAGGTCAGGCGTTCGAATCGCCTCTTTGGCTTTATATAAATCTTTGCACAACAAGGATTAAGACTATATCAGCGGGAACACTGACACATAGACCCATAGACTTTCTAAGTCGTTTCTATGGAAATACTTATGAGATGGCAATAAGAAAGATACCTTCTCCGGATTTATCTCTGTGGAAGGGTCTTTTCTCTTCAATTCAGGGATTATCAATCCGGTATGGCACTTCCGGTGAAAAGCTCCGACAGCTGATCCTGCGTCGATAGGATCCTCAGAACTATCGCGAGATATGGGCCGCAAACGAGTCCCCGACCTGATACACTGAATCTGTCAATGTGACAGCATACAGGATGCCGGGGGCTGTGGTGATGTTCCAAAAGTACGAAACAAACGAGTATGGCCGTGACTTCGTATGTGGCGACATCCATGGCTGTTTCACGGACCTCGAGGATGGTATGAAGCGGATTAAATTCGATACCAAAAAGGATCGGATGTTCTGTGTCGGGGATCTGACCGACCGCGGGCCGGAATCCTCTCGGGCGATCCACTTCCTGAAGGCAGACTGGTTCATCCCTGTCATGGGGAATCATGAGGATATGATCCTCCAGTGCTACAGAGACAAAGAAGCTCCAGTATATTGGCACATCCAGAACGGCGGCGAGTGGATGCGGCATCAGTCAACGCAATGGATTGACGAATACATTTACTTTATCGAGAAACTGCCCCTGGCAATCCAGGTCGGCCGGTTCGGGATTGTACATTCGTTTGTACCGAAATGTGTCGGCTGGGACGATTTCGTGACGAATGCCGAACAATACAGGAATATCATTCTGTGGCGACGTTATATGAAATATAATGAGATTATCGAAGGGATTGAGGTCGTCTTCGCCGGACATACAATTCATAAAGACCCCGTTCGGTTCGGTTCTGTGATGGATATCGATACCGGGGCGTTCCTGAAATACTGGGATGGCTATGACGGAAGGTTAACGGTAGTGAAAATCAAACATTCATGGACGGAAAATAACCCTGCATCATGGTGAATACACTCAGGAATTGGCTCAAGTGCTGTCAGAGCATCGAAGAGGAGCCGTACATCATGCGCAAGTCAGTTATTCCGACTGCAGCCGTTACTACCGGCTAAATCAGCGAATGGTTGGCCTTGCTGAAAAACTGTTCGTCAATCTCCGGGTTAAAGGACTGTTCCGCCGCATGTCGAATGGCATAGCCTGTCATTCAGGTTCAATGTAAACTTTTTGGAGGTAGAAATATGTTAAGAAACATCGACCCGGTGATTTCGCCGGAATTGCTGGATGTACTGTTCCGCATGGGACATGGTGATGAGATTGTCCTGGCAGACGCTTTTTTCCCCGGAGACAGTTTCGGCAAGCGCGTTATTCGAGCCGACGGCATCGGCATTTCCCGGTTGCTGGAAGGCATCATGCCTCTGATTACCCTCGATCAGTACGTTGATAGTCCTTTGTTCATGATGGAGCCGGTTCCCGGTGACGAGTTGGACATGAATGTGGAAAAGGCCTATCGGGCGGTCATCGATCTTACCTGGCCTGACACGGCGCCGGTGGTCAGGGTCGAACGCTTTGCTTTTTACGATCAGGCCGAAAAGGCCTTCGCCATCGTCATGACAGGCGAAGTACAGAAATATGGAAATATGATTCTAAAGAAGGGTGTTATCAACAGATAATTCGCTGGAAAAAATCAAGTCATGGGGATAATGCAAAGTTTGAAACAGTAAGCGACGGAATCGATCCGGCCAAAGGCCCGGACGTCCATCCGGCAGTCACCTGGGTGTAGTGGTGAACGATGCCCTGATCGATGAGGAAATGGAGGCAATATCCAAGGCTGACAAGAATTGGCGTCCGTAGTAATACGACTGGAGATATGGACGGTTTAGACGAATTCTTTAGTCAGAATAGTAATAACGGTGTAGACCAGCATCAGCGCCATCACCCGGAAGAAGATCCGCCGGTGGGTGGGATTCTCCAGATGTCTGGACAGAAAGGCTCCGGCAAGGGCCCATATGGAAACAGTGAAAAACGTAAATACCGGCAATATGAAGGACATGGCAATAACCTGATGCCAACTGTATGTGCCTGTAACAAACAGGGCATAGAGGGTCATGCTGAAAAAAAGGGCCTTCGGATTAACGAACTGAAGGGTGATGCCCTTGATAAATGATGTGTTGGTGGAAACCTTCCGCAGCCCGCCCTTCTTTCGGATCATGTTGAATGCCAGCCATAGCAGGTATGCGGAACCTGCTATCTTGAAGAAGAGGATGTTTCGGTAGAAAAAATCACTGACGGCCAATTTCAGGAATCCTACTAGACTGAGGAGCACGGACAACCCGAAATAGACCCCGAAAATGAAA
>DAOVYP010000386.1 GCA_030635565.1 Spirochaeta sp.
CCATCCAGATTGAAGCCGTTCCGGGCCCGCAGGCGCTGTGGCTCCACAGCCCCTCCGCCCAGGCTTCCAAGCTCTTCCTGGACAGTGAAAATGATATCCAGCCCGCGATGCAGATCCGGATGCTCCCGGCACATAGCCAGCATCTCAAGGGCCGCGGCGACACCCAGTTTGTCGTCTCCTCCGAGTATGGTGTTTCCACCCGAGGAAATCCGGCCGTTTTGCCTGATGACTGAAAGAGCCTCTCCTTCGGGTATGGGTACCGTATCCAGGTGGCATGAAATGAACATATCTTCCAGGGATGTTGCTTCGGTAGCGGTATACAGATTGCCGAAATCGTCAATGGCCGAATCATAACCCATGGAGTTCAGGCGTTCCCGGACACGTAATTTCAGCTCTTCCTCATGACCCGACGGGCTGGGAATGCGGCAGAGTTCAATTAATGTCTCTACGAGCCGTTTCCTGTTGATAGATGGATGGCTCAAAACAGATGGGCTTCCTGTCCGTGTAAAATCACCGCAGCATCGAGGGCTGCGAGAATGGCCTTTCGTTCCCCCTTGAAGAAGAGCTCCTCTTTCTCCGCCAGGGTGGGTTGTTTCTCCAGCCAGATATTGGAGTCGGTGGACACGACGGCCCCGGTTTTCACGCCTCTCACCGAGCCGATGATGAAGAGAACGGCAGCTTCCTGTTCCGCCGCCAGCACGTTGCAGTCGGTGAGCAGGGTATTCAATTCCTTGTCCTGAACATAATAGGCATCTCTCGTGAACCCCAGTCCGACCTGATAGGTCTCGTCCCGATTTTTGAGCGCCTGTACCAGGGCGTTGGTGACATCGAGATCGGCCACAGCTGGAAATTCCGCCGGGAGATAGGCTTTGGATGTGCCTTCCCCCCGGTATGTGGCATTGATGACGATGGGAGTCCCGATCGGTGTGCTCTTCTGCCTTCCGCCGGCCGAACCTACGCGGATGAAGACTTTTGCACCCAATTTGATGAGTTCCTCGAATGCGATGGAAGCTGCCGGTCCGCCTATCCCGGAGGAGCAGACTGTGATAGGTACGTCTTTGTAGGTACCCGTATAAACGATGTATTCCCGATTTTGAGCCAGCAGATCGGCGTGGTCCATCTGACCGACGATTCTCTCCACCCGTCCCGGATCACCGGGGATGATGACTGTGGGGGCGATGTCTCCCTTCCTGCAGCGGATGTGCTTCAGCACCTCACCTTTCTTATCCATGTCTAAACCTTTTCAACAATGATTTTATCCACCGGAACGAGAACATGGCTTGATTCCTGCCCGATGACGTTCTTGCCGGGAAGCAGTACCTGGATCTGGCTGCCGGCCGCCGTAACGGAGCATAGGGTTGTACCCCCCTGGAAATTGTAGAAATTCACCTCTGCGGCCAGACTGTTCGCCTCTCCGCCGCTGCCCATGAGGGCGTCTTCGGGTCGGAAGAACAGGTTCACCGGATCCCCGATGCCGACCGATTTCGATCGGGAGGCCTTGCAGCTGAACGGGGTTCCGCCCACATCGACGGTCAGCGCGTCCCCATCGATGCCTGTCACTGTTCCTTTCAGGCTGTTGTCGAATCCCATGAACCGGGCCACGAATGGTGTCTCAGGGGAATCGTATATCTCCTCGGGAGTGCCCATCTGCTCGATATAACCTTCATTCATAATGATAATCCGACTCGAGAGGCTGAGAGCTTCAACCTGGTCGTGGGTGACATAAATCATTGTAATGCCCAGCTGATGCTGGAGTCGGCTCAATTCGGCCCTCATCTCGTCCCGGAGTTTGGCATCCAGATTGGATAACGGTTCATCGAGGAGGAGGAGATCGGGTTCAATGACGATTGACCTTGCCAGGGCGACCCTTTGACGTTGCCCGCCGGAGAGCTGGGCCGGAAGCCGATTGCCAAGATCTTCCAGCGAGACCATTTCAATGACGGAATCAACTTTCTTCCTGATAAGGCTTTTCTCGACCTTTCGTCGTTTCAGTCCGTATGCAATGTTGTCGAAAACGGACAAGTGGGGGAAGAGGGCGTAATTCTGAAAGACGAGTCCGATATTCCGCTTGTTCGGCGGAATCCTTGAATAATCCTTCCCGTTGATTAAGACATGGCCTTTTTCCGCCATGATGAATCCGGCGATGGTCCGAAGAGTCGTCGTTTTACCGCAGCCTGATGGCCCCAGAAGGGAGAGCAGTTCCCCTTTCTCAACACTCAGGTTGAATTCCCTGAGAATGGGTTTGCCTTTCACGTAACCGGCATCGATATTTTTCAATTGAACATAAGACATGGTGCGATTCCTCACATGTACTTTGTGATGCCCAGAAGCTTTTCGGCTGTCTGTACGATCAGGATTGTCAGGATGATGATGATGCTGGACAGGGCGGATATGGTTGGATCGAAATAATACTCCATGTAAATCAGCATCTGTATAGGCAGGGTCGCGACTCCCGGTCCGGTCAGGAACAATGATATGGGAACGTTGTTGAATGATGTGATGAAGGCCAGGATAAAGGCCGCGGCGAGGCCTGAGCGGATGTTCGGAAACACCACGGAGAAAAATGACATCAGCCGGGAAGAGCCGAGACTGATGGCGGCCTCCTCGATGGCGGGATCGAAATTCCTCAGGCTGGCCGATACAACCCGGACGGTGTAGGGGAAGAGTATCGCCGTATGACCGATGTATAACCCCATCATAATGGGCATGTTCGTCAGGAAGATGAAGAATCGCAAAAGGGCGAATCCCACAACCAGGCCAGGCACTATGGCGGGGGAGGAGAAAAACAGCTCAAGGGCCGCCTTGCCCCTGTATTGATACCTGACAGTGGAGTAAGCGACCGGGATTCCCAGAATGAGCGCCGTTGCCGTCGCCGCGAGCCCGGTTTTGAGACTGATGAAAAATGTTTCACGGAACATCTTGATGTTGAATACCTTGGTGTACCACTGCAGAGAAAAGCCCTGAGGGGGGAATTTCATCGTCGCGTCACCGCTGAAGGACGACAGGAGGATAACCAGAAACGGTCCGAGTAGGAAGATGAACATGATTACGAGAATTATTATCAGTAATTTTGAATTCTTCATATGTCCCTCGGCCTCAGCAATCTCAACCCGTTATACAGGATCAGGGTGGTGACAATCATGA
>DAOVYP010000353.1 GCA_030635565.1 Spirochaeta sp.
GTTTTTTCCTTGAGACCGGTCTGCCTCATCTGCTGAAGCACCCGGAAAGGCTCAGTCCGCCCCTCATCATGATACAGGAGTATGTCATCCCCGGACGACTGGGACGGGAAAATCCCCACGACGGAGGCGGCCCTGAGCAGCTTTCCGGCAACGATGCGGTCCAGCCATGAGCGGGCATCCCGAAGCAGATTCCGGGCTTCTTCTCCCCGTTCCGGATCGTCCAGAATCTCCGGATACTTACCCTTGAATTCCCAGGCGTACAGAAAGAAACCCCAGTCAATAAGGGGGATGATTTCTTCCAGGGGAATATCGGCATAGGTCTTTATACCTGTAAAACGAGGCTCGGGCAGCTGTTGCTCCGTCGTCCAGCCGCCGTCCGGGGTCCAGGGTGCGGAGCGTGCCCGGGCCAGATCGACGTGAGCTTTACCCTCGATGCGTCTTTTTTTATCGTCCCTGATTTGCTTCTGATCTTCCCGGTTCTTCCTGATGAAATCATCCCTTCCGGCTGAATCCATCAGGGCCGAGACGGCGGCGGGGGCCAGAGACGCGTCTTTGACGTGGACAACCGGAGCCGAGCGGGATGGAGCAATTTTCATTGCCGTATGAGCCGGACTGGTAGTGGCTCCACCGATGAGAAGCGGAATCTTCCATCCTTTGTTCTCCAATTCACCGGCAATCCGTACCATCTCGTCCAGGCTCGGGGTTATCAGGCCGGAAAGTCCGATGATGTCGGCGTTCCACTCTTCGGCCCGGTGCATAATATCTTCAAGGGGAACCATGACACCGAGATCTTCCACTTCATAACCATTGCATTGAAGTACCACGCCGACGATGTTCTTACCGATGTCATGAACATCACCCTTCACCGTGGCCATGAGAATTCGCCCGCGGGAGCTGATACCGGAAACCTTCGCATCCTCAAGGTAGGGCTGAAGTACTCCCACCGCCCGTTTCATCACCCGTGCACTCTTCACCACCTGTGGAAGGAACATTTTTCCCGCTCCGAAGAGTTCGCCGACGCGGTTCAAGCCCTTCATCAAAGGTCCTTCAATCACGCCCAGTGCATCGCCAGTCTGCCGGCGGGCTTCTTCAACATCCTCTTCCACCCAGCCGGCGAGACCCTTCACCAGGGCATGGGTCAGTCGATCCTCAACGGGCATTTCACGCCAGCTCAAATCTTCAATGACCGACTTGCCTCTGCCGGCGTAGGACTCGGCGATATCCAGGAGCCTGTCATCGGCATCCGGCCTGCGGGCCAGGATGACATCTTCGATTCTTTCCCGAAGCTCGTCTTTTACTTCGTCGTAGACTTCCAATTGTCCCGCATTGACGATACCCATAGTGAGTCCGGCCTTGACGGCGTGATATAGAAAAACGGCATGCATGGCTTCCCGCACGGCGTTGTTGCCGCGGAAGGAAAAAGAGACGTTGCTGATACCGCCGGAGAACTTGACTCCGGGAAGTTCACTTTTGAGCACCCTGACCGCTTCGATGAAATCCAGGGCATATCGGGAATGCTCAGGGATTCCTGTGGCCACAGCGAAGACATTCAGATCGAGAATGATGTCCTCAGGCGGGAATCCGGCTTTATTCATGAGGAGATTTACCGCCCGGCGGCCGATCTCGATTTTCCGGTCCCGGTTGTCTGCCTGCCCGTCTTCATCAAAAGCCATGACGACGGCCGCCGCCCCGTAACGACGCACGGTTCGTGCCTGTTCGAGAAAAGCAGCCTCCCCTTCCTTCAGACTCAACGAATTCACAACACCCTTACCTTGCAGACAACGCAGCCCGGCTTCCAGGGCGGCGAAACGTGATGAATCGATCATCACCGGAACCCGGGACACGTCGGGCTCGGCCATCAGGAGATTGAGAAATCGGGTCATCTCCTCCACTGCGTCGAGGAGGGCGTCATCAACATTCACATCGATGATCTGGGCGCCGTTCTCCACCTGCCGGCGGGCGATTTCGACGGCTTCGTCATAGCTCTTTTCCCGGATCAGGCGGGCGAATTTCCGCGAGCCCGATATATTCGTCCTCTCACCGATATTAACGAAAAGACTATCATCGTCGATCAGCAGGGGGTCCAGACCACTGAGACGGGTAAATGAGGGTGAATCGTCGGCTGAAACTGTCTTTCTCGGCTGAACCTGCCCGAGGCGAGCCTTGATGGCCTCGATATGGTCCGGGCGGGTTCCGCAGCAGCCTCCGACGATGTTCAGATATCCCTTGTCCGCCATGTCACCCAGGACACGGGCCATGTGTTCCGGAGTATCGTTGTAATTTCCCTCTTCATCCGGCAGTCCGGCGTTGGGATGCACCGAAATCGGGACAGGTGCCACCCCGGCCAGGGCGCGGATGTGAGGCACCAAGTCAGTAGCCCCCAGGGCGCAGTTCAACCCGATTGAGATGGGTTCCGCGTGAGCCATGGAATACCAGAACGCCTCGGGTGTCTGCCCGGTCAGTGTACGGCCTGAAGCGTCGGTTATGGTCCCCGAAATCATCACAGGCCATCGACGGCCGTATTCTTCAAACAGACCCAACAGGGCGTGTACGGCTGCTTTGGCATTCAATGCGTCGAATACGGTTTCGATCATGAGTATATCAGCGCCGCCTTCGACAAGAGCTCCGGCAGCTTCGGAATATGATTCGGAAACTTCGCTGAATGTGACATCCCGGTAACCCGGATCTTCCACTTTTGGAGATAAAGATAATGTTTTACTTGTCGGTCCAAGGATACCGGCAACGAATTTCGGCCCTATTCCGCCTTCTCTCTGAAAACAGTCTATGGCTTCCCGGGCAATTTCTGCCGCCCGTCTGTTCATCTCAGGCACGAGATGCCCGGTGCCGTACTCCGCCTGAGAGATACAGGTACCGTTGAAGGAATTCGTTTCGATGATGTCGGCGCCGGCATTCAGGAACTCGGTGTGGAATTCCCTGACGAGATTCGGGCGGACCAGGTTAAGCACCTCATGATTACCGGCCAGATCTTCAGGATGAGCCACGAATTGTTCTCCCCGATAATCCGCTTCTCCCAGTTGTCTGGACTGAAACCATGTTCCCGTGGCACCATCGAGAATGAGGATTCTGTCTTCGATAAGTTTACGAAGCTCATCTGTTCTGTCCGGTTGTATCATGACTGGGCACTCCTGGCTCCGCTGATTCTATCGGCAGGATCGTGCAGGGGCAACCGGGAGTATCGGTGTAAGAACTGACCTGAATGTCACTTACCCGGGAGAAAAACCCCCTTGATTTCCAGATGATAACTGAGTAACTTCATTCAAAAGATGAATAATATGAATTTTCTAATATTCAAGATCGATTCAGGAAATAGAGCTTTTATCCTGGTGACTGCAGCTATTCTCACAACCATGATTACCATATCCTGCGTCTCACATGAATCTGTTGAAGAAGGTTCTGTCA
>DAOVYP010000173.1 GCA_030635565.1 Spirochaeta sp.
GGACTTCGAAATGAACAAGGTCTGCGCCGCCGGAACCGGATCGTTCCTGGAAGAACAGGCCGAGAAGCTGGAGATCGACATCATCGGGGAATTTCAAAACCTGGCCCTCGGTTCAACACAGCCCTCCCGCCTGGGCGATCGATGTACCGTTTTTATCGAAGCCGACCTCAATACCGGCCAGCAGCGGGGTGCAAAAAAGGACGATCTGGTGGCAGGCCTGGCCTATTCCATCGTCCTCAACTACATCCGGAAAGTGGTGGGCACCAGGCGGATCGGCAACAGGATTTTCTTTCAGGGAGGTGTGGCCAACAACGCCGCCGTTGTGGCCGCCTTTGAGGAAGTTACCGGGCGCACCATCACCATACCACCCCATTTCGACGTCACAGGTGCAATTGGTGCGGCTATCCTGGCACGGGAGAAAACCGCCGCAAAGGGCAAAACTGTCTCGGAATTCAAAGGGTTCGACGCCTGTCAAATGCCATATACCATTGACAAGTTTACCTGCGAAGACTGCGCCAACCAATGCGAGGTGCATACCGTCACAATCGAAGGTGAGGATAAGATACTCTACATCGGCGACAGGTGCGATAAACATGGAAAGCACGAGAAGGGGGATCGACCGAAGATTGCCAACCTGTTCAAGGAACGGCAGCAGCTCCTGTTGGGAGATTTCACCGAGTATAAACAGGATGATGAAGACACTCGTCCGGTCATCGGGATACCCCGTCAGCTCATGGTCTACTGGCAGCAGTTCCCGTTCTGGCAAACCTTTTTCGAAGAACTCGGCTTCCGGGTGATGCTCTCCCGTAAAACCGACCGAAAACTCATTACAACATCCCTGGGAATGATAACCGCCGAAACCTGCTTCCCGGTAGAAACCCTTTTCGGGCATGTACAGGACTTGCTGGATCGGGGTGCCGACCGGATCTTCCTGCCTTTTATTGTGGATATGCAGGCCGATGCCGACAATCCGACAGTCAATTACAACTGCCCCTGGATTCAGACTTATCCGTACATGATTAAAGCCGCTTTCAAGGATAATCCCGATCTCGTTGAAAAACTCATGATACCCACCCTCCATTTCCGCTACTTCGAACGTGCCCTGATTCCCGATCTGGCCGCGTTTATGAAAGAGGAATTCGGCACCGGCAAAAAAAAGACCCGACAAGCCATATACCTGGCCGACGATGCCCAGAGGAGTTTCGAATCCGCCTTGAGGGAACGGGGTCGGGAGGTTCTTGAAGAGCTGAAACCCGGGCAGAGGACCGCCGTTATCCTGGGGCGCCCTTACAACTCGGGAGATCCCCTCATCAATCTGGAACTGGTGGATAAACTCATCAGGCAGAACGTATTACCCATACCCCTGGATTATCTGCCCCTGGAAAGGGAAGACGTGTTCGACGACTACTACATGATGTACTGGCCCACCGGCCAGAAGATTCTGGCCGGTGCCCGGCTTGTAGCCGCCGATGAGCGTCTGGACGCCGTATATATCGGTAATTTCCGATGCGGACCGGATTCTTTCCTCCAGCATTACGTATCCCGGGAGATGGGCACCAAACCCTTCCTCTTCCTGGAAGTGGACGAACACTCGGCGGACGCCGGCCTTGTCACCAGGATTGAAGCCTTCCTGGACAGCCGGGGCGCTTCCCGGACCTCAGAACCGGCACCCCGGGCCGGACGCCGAAAGATGGGATCGAAAGCCACCACCACTTCGGACAGGACCCTCTGGTTCCCCTACATGAACGACTCCGCCCATGCCGTTGCGGCCGCATCAAGGCATTGCGGCGTCGATGCACAGGTTCTCCCTGAACAGAACGAGATTGATATCGAACTGGGACGGGAATACCTCACCGGAAAAGAGTGCTTCCCGATGATCGCCACAACCGGCAGCTTCATCAGAAAACTCAAAGAGGAAGGGACTGATCCGAAAAAAACGGCGTTTTTCATGCCCGATCATGCAGGTCCCTGCCGCTTCGGCCAGTACAACAAGATGCAGCGCATCATTTTCGACCGACTCGGATTCAATGACGCCGAAATTGCCTCTCCAACCAACGAGGACTCCTACGCCGGACTCTCCGGAGGTCATGGCAACAAATTCCGCCTTGCTACTCTCAGAGGTTTTTATGCAGTGGATCTCCTGAAGAAATTCCGCCAGGAGGCCATGCCCTACGAACAGAACCCCGGTGATGTGAAACGGGTTTACAACACCGCAATGACGATGGTTATCAGCGGTACCGAGCAGGGCGGCGGGAAAATGCCCCGCATCCTGGGAGAAATCGGAGAGATGTTCGCAGCCGTACCCCTGATCGATGGACCGCGAAAACCGGTGGTTCTGATAGTAGGGGAGATTTTCATGCGGGACAATCCTTTCTGCTCCGGCGGAGTCGTTGACACCCTGGAAGTACTGGGTACGGAAACCCTCATGACACCGTTCACCGAATGGCTCACTTACTCCTCCGTCCGATGGGAACGGGACAGCCGTTGGAAAGGAAATTTGAGGGGGCTTGTCAGGGCCAGGATTCAGAAGTTCTTCTCACACGCTTTTCTCCACTCGATGGAGAAAGCCGTCGAGAATCTGGTTGATATGGATCGGGATGTTTCCATCGATACGATGCTGAAAAACTGCGGACCATATATCCACCGGGATTATGACGGTGATCCGGCTTTGGCCCTGGGAACGGCAGCGGCTCTGGTTGATACCGGCATTTCAGGCGTTGTGAACATTCTGCCCTTCACCTGCATGCCGGGAACCCTCATCAGTGCCATCGCGCCGGCCTTCCGGAAAGATCACGATAACATTCCCTGGATTAATGTCGACTATGATGGTCAGGACAAGGGATCCCTGGACACCCGTCTTCAGGCCTTCGTATATCAGGCCAGGGAGTATGCGGAATCACGAAACCTGACTGTTCCTTCCCGGCCATTGGAACGTGCTTCGATAATGGCTGCAGCGATTGCCGCTGAAAAGTGACATAAAGCCACTGGAGGCTTTCATGACATTGGGTGCAGAGTATAGAAACACCCTGGGGCTCGATCGCCAATAGATATTGCCGGTAATCCTGATTGCAACCGTGTTTGTCCTGTTCGGAGCAATCCTTCCGGCAGTCAACAATATGATTTCACACGAAAAGCCAATTGAACCGGGAACCGTTCTCGAAGTGGGACTCGGCGTCTCCTTCACACCCGTACCCGGATGGAGCATCCACAGCGATATCACAAGGCCCGGTAACAAGGATACCGGTGGTGTCGTCGCAATTACGGAAATGGGTTTACTGGTCTCCGTCTCATCGGAAGAATTCGAGGGGACCCTCAGCGAATACAGGCAATTGATTGAGGCAAGAGCCGGGAAGCAAACCAACCATTTCCCGATAACACAGCCGGGGAAAACAGTCTCCACATCTCTTGGAGTTCAGGGTCTGACGGAAATATACAACAGTCCCGGTATGCAGGGTCAGATTTAGTTATTTGTATCGAATGGCATCGGTTTCACAGTTAATGCGGAAGGTCCTGAAGGTGTGCTCGCTCAACTGTCCGATGATGTCGACCTGATAATCCGCCATATCAGATTCAGTAGAACCGGAACCTCATTATGAAAGATGGAATCGAGCGAAGAGACAGCTTCGAATTCATCCAATTGCACAACCCGGAATTCTGGATTTACATCGTCCTTTTAGGCATTGGCATTGTAACATTCGTCGTAACGGATAACACATCAATCCATTCCTTTCCCTCGGCATTTCTGCTTGCCGTTTCACTCTGGGCGCTGTATCTCATACCCTGGGTGATATTCATCCGTCATGAGGAACTTTTTAATCCCGAACCGACCAAACTGGCTCTCATTGGTTTTCTCTGGGGTGAATTTGTCGCGACTTTCGCCATTTCTCTTGAGGCGAACAACGCCGTCATCAGTTTGTTGGGGAAATTCGCAGGACCGGATTTCGCCGGTAGATGGGGTGCCTCAATCAGCGCACCGATTGTGGAGGAACTCTCCAAAGGACTCGGAATCGTGGTTCTTCTGCTGCCGGCCCGACCCTATTTCCGCTCCACATTTGACGGAGCAATTCTCGGGGCGTTTACCGGGTTGGGTTTTCAAGTCCTGGAAGACCTGGTTTATTCACTCAGTGCGGCCGCCCTCACCGCAGCCGGAGGAGAATCGAAAGCCATCATCGGACAGTTCCTGGCCCGGGGATTTCTCGCCGGTCTTTGGAGCCATGCATTATATTCGGCAATAGTCGGTGCCGGTATCGCCTATTTCGCCACGGCGACTGGGATGGCGCCCACTCCATCGCCCAGAACGTTCTGAGCTCACAAGGCAGCGCGGTTCATGCAAGACAGTGGAACGCCGAATACTGGTATAACCGGGCCGGACGATCACCATTCACCGGTTCTCTGTAAGAGGAATGGAAGGCTCTGGCTGAAGAGCTTTTGAATTGACCTCCGGCGATGAGCGGTGAATGCCACGGCCTGTTATTTAAGAAGTTCATGACATATGATATCTGACGATGCCGCCGACTCCCGCCCTTAAGGAAACTCAGCTCTACCTTCCACTCAAAGTCTGGCTCGAGGCTCAGGGATACCTCGTCCGCGGGGAAGTGGGCCGCTGCGATCTGGCCGCCGAGAAGGATGGTGAACTTATTGCCGTCGAACTCAAGCTGCACCCTTCCCTGGCCCTCCTGGCCCAGGCCGCCGAAAGACAGGAATATGCCGATTCGGTATATATCGCTCTGCCGGCCACCTCAGATCGACCGCGTCCTCCGGCTTCCCGAAACCTCCGCCTTCTGCTCAGGCGGCTTGGTATCGGTCTGGTACTGGTAACGTTCCAGAAGAAAAAAACCCGGGTTGAAGTCCTGATGCATCCCGGTGCCGGAACCGCTGTTCCAAGGCGGCGCTCGAAGAAGAAGGCCGCCATTCTCCGGGAAATCGCCGGCCGTGACATGGACCTGACACCCGGAGGCCTTGCCGGCGGGAAACGGAAGGTCAGCGCCTACCGGCAGCGTGCCATACGTCTGGCTTCCTGGCTCTCGGTACTTGGGGAGCTGTCCCCGGCCCGGTTCAGGAAACTCGGCGCCCCCGAGGATGCCGGAGTCATCCTGTCCGGGAATCTTTACGGATGGTTCGAAAGGGTGAGCCGGGGAATTTACCGCTTGCATCCTGCCGGAATGGACGCATTGAACGACGTCCCGGAACTGAGAAGCCTGTACCTTGAAGAGTTGAAACATCCTGAAGAATGAATGAGAATTATTTCATGAAGAGCCGTTATCGGTTTTTCCCGGTCTTGATTATCCTTCTCCTTGCCTTAAGCATCGGTATCGCTTATTCCGAATCGAATCCCGAAGATATCACGGTCTGGACTCATCACTCCTGGTATTCGATACCCGCCCGGAGACTCTCCGATGTTGAAATCCGAATCAAGAACACCGGCAAGGAACGAATCGAAGGTATTTTCATTTCGATCAGTCAGCCGGAAGGTATGGAAGTCCGGCTCCGGGATCCCCGGATCGATGTGTTGTATCCCCAGGCATCAAGGACCCTCAAGAGACAAAAGAGACCGAATTTGAGTTGTTTCAAC
>DAOVYP010000011.1 GCA_030635565.1 Spirochaeta sp.
CGGTGTTTGCCTCTTCGAGCTGCTCACCGGACGGAAATTTGTCACCGGAGTCAGCCCAGCGGCGATACGGGAGGCGTTACCGGGTGCAGTGCGGAATATGCCCTATCGCCTTCCCCCGAAACTGCCGGGAAATCTGCGTCGAATATTGCGTAGAACCATTCGTATGCGCAGGGACTCAAGGTTGAGGGACGGACAGGCCGCGGTACGTCTGCTGGGTGCGGCCAGGCAGTCCGGGAAACCTCCTGCAAACCTGCAGGCCCGGCTGGATGCCCTTCTGGCTTCGATGGAACCGGCATCTGAACCCACACCGAAGGCTGAGACCAGCCCGATCGAGAATGCTGATCTTGAAACGAGAACCGGAGGTATAACCGATCTCCGTTCTCTATTCCTTTCTTCCGGCATCAGGACCAATCGTAATAGTCAACGAAATCAGGGGAGAATCATGACGTTTTTTAAATCACGTCCCCTGCCACTGTCTTTGCTCCTCGTCCTTATTTTTTCCCTGGTGGTGCTTCTGATTATTCCCGGGGCCCGGGATGCTCTTTTCCGGCGAAAAAGCCATGGAACGTTGAGTCTGCAGTTGATATTCCCCGAAGAGGCGCCGGATTTTTGGCTGACCGGTGTAGAAGCACGAATTTACAGGGAAGGTGACGAATCCCTGTATGAGGTGGCTAATCCGGTACTGCATCTCTCCCGTGGGGATACTTCTATGGTCAGTCGGAGAATATCACTGCCTGTCGGAGCTTACCGCCTCAGGTGGAGCCTGGGCGACAAGGTTTCCTGGTATACATTCCGACTCCCGTCTCTCAAAGAATACCGAACTGCCGGTGTCGACCCGTTACTGCTTAAGGAAACACTTGGTGATCCGCCATCCTTTCCTCTTGAACTGACCTGGTCCGCTGCCGATGCTCTGAACGGTGACGATATCAGTGGGAAAACCCTGATGGATTGGGAGCGTGATGATCTGCCTGGCGGCAATCTTGTATCCGGTGGGCGCTACAGGGTTCGATTTTCTGCCCAAGGGTACCTGCCGACATCTTTTGCCGTTGCGGTAAGCCCATGGAGGCGGAGTCTCAGCCTTGAAGCCTCAATGTGGCCGTTGCCGGCCAGGGTAACTATACATAATGGTTCAGAAAGATCTGTCATGCCCCGTTTGGATGGTTCCGGAAAAATTCTGGATATGGACGGGGCTCCCGGAATACGCCGAATCGGTCGGTTGAAACCCGGAGAAACAGCGGAACTTATTCTACTTCCGGGAATCTATACACTGACACCGGGGTTTGGAAAAAATGTTCAACTGGATCTGGTTCTCGAATCCGGAGATAACGCAAATATTGCTGTTGAATCCGGCGAAGAAAGCAAGCTGTTGATGAGAGTTGTTACGGAATAGGTATTTATTTCACAAAAAAAGTATACTGAATTTCAGGTGACTTGATGATTATTAATCTAATTACAGTGTCATTGATCTTAATTCTGGCCGGCATCGTTATCTACCAGTACTTCGTCAGGAAGAAGGCTGATGACAGCCTGTCACCGGATTATATATCCTATCTCGATGTATTCGATGCCATTCCCGATATCATGGGTATTCAGGATACCGATCGGAGAATCCTGAGGTATAATGCCGCTGGTTATCGATATCTGAATCTGACTCCTTCAGATGCCATCGGGCGGCACTGTTATGAATTGATCGGACGAAATTTTCCATGTGAAATCTGTGCAACCCATGATGCAGTCTCTTCGGGTGCTGTCGCAAGCGTTGTTAAATATATTCCTGAAACAGATACATGGTTCAATGTCCGGGCTTACCCGATCAAAGATGATGACGGTCGTGTAGTGAAGGTTGTTGAACATCTCAGGGATATTTCGGAAGAAAAGCGGCTTCAGTCAGAGCTTAAGAAGTTGAATAGAAACCTGGAACAACAGGTTGAAGACCGCACGAAGGATCTGAGCGATACTATCAATGAGCTCACAACAACTCGCGATCAACTCATTGAATCCGAAAAACTTTCAGCACTTGGACGTATGGTCGCAGGATTATCCCATGAGGTGAATACCCCTCTGGGCGTGGCCGTCACTTCCGCCAGTTTTATCAGGAATCTCATAGATGATCTCCGAATGGCGGATTCAGTGAATCTCGCGGATGAGAATATCTCCGGATTTCTGGATCAGCTTGATGGCGCTTGCAATCTTATAAATGACAATCTGAAGCGTGCCGGAAAACTCATGGGGGGTTTTAAAAGAATCGCTGCGGATCAGACTTCGGAACAATTGAGAACTATTCATCCCGCCGAGTATCTTCTCGATCTGGAAAACAGTCTGCACCATGTCCTGAAAAATACATCCCACGGCACGAGTCATCAGTACGAAAGCATCAGAATGATTACAACTTACCCCGGAGCTGTTTCACAGGTGTTTTCCAATCTTTACATGAACTCGTTGAAGCATGCTTTCCCTGACAATCAAACGGGGAATATTACTCTGACTTATCGTGATTCCGCAGGTGGTGTGGAAATTATCTTTGCCGACGACGGATGCGGTATGGATAAAGAAACATTGAAGCATCTTTACGATCCTTTCTTCTCCGCAAGAATGAGTTCCGATGGGATCGGCCTTGGTATGAACATTGTCTATAATCTGGTGCTCGGAAAGCTCAAAGGAAGTATTGCCTGTCAAAGCTCTCCCGGAGCAGGGACACAATACACCATTACACTGCCGGATTTAAGCGGGGATATCGAGTAATTATTCTCTTATCTTGCTGTCGAGGATTATGGTTACAGGGCCTTCGTTCACCAGTGAAACCTTCATGGATGCGCCGAACTCACCGGTTATGACAGTTCCGCTGAAGTCCGTTTTGAGTTTCGAGACGAAAGCTTCATATAGAGGCACTGCCAATTCAGGTGGCGCGGCAGGATCCAGGGAAGGTCGGTTGCCTTTACGGGTACTGGACATCAGGGTGAACTGGCTCACCACGAGCATTTCACCTTCGATATCGGAGGTTGACAGGTTCATTCGTCCCTCATTGTTTTCAAATATACGAATGGATGCGATTTTTCGTACCAGCCAGGATGAATCTTCCGGGCCGTCTTCCCTGCCTACACCCAGCAATATCATCAAACCTCGGCCTATGGTACGGGTTTCCCTGCCATTGATCATTACCGATGCTTTGCTGACCCTCTGAATGACGGCCTTCATGGGCACCTCCTGTTCTGCGTATATGAGTCCCTGTATCATGGGTGTTATCATGCAATTATGAAAGTGTACCTGACAGGTGCAAACGGCGCCGCTGAAGCTATCAAGAGGGGACGCGGCACTCTCCTGATTTCCAGAAAAACCGGTAAGGCGGCGGCATTGGGTGAATTGGCGGAGAAGCATGGAGTACCCTTGCGTCGTGTTGGAGAGGACGATATCACAAGACTGATTCACAGCGGTGATCATCGGGGTTATGCATTGGAAACCGACGGAGATAAATCCGAGGTTCGGATCAGATCGCTGGAAGACCTTGGACCCGAACCGGGAATTAACGTCCTGGTGGTGGTGCTGGATGGTATAACTGACCCACGGAACCTGGGTGCGGTACTGAGAGCCGCCGATCAGTTCGGTGCGGTTGCCGTTGTGGTACCGAAGAGGCGGTCCGCTGGAAGTGATGCTGATACTTTGAGCCGTTCTTCAGCCGGTGCGGTTGAATGGGTGCCCCTGTTGGAAGTCTCCAATCTGTCCCGCGCCCTCGCTGAACTGAAAGACATGGGATTCTGGATCTGGGGAGCCGATATGGCGGGTGAAAATGCACCCAATGTCAATCTCACCGGCAGAACTGCACTTGTTATGGGACGTGAAGGGGACGGACTGCACAGGCTGATCAAAGAAAATTGTGATGGACTTATCAGAATTCCCACCGACGGAAGGCTGGACTCCCTGAATGTCGCCACCGCTGCAGGAATCCTGATGTATGAGGCCAGGAGGCAACAGAAGTTCATTTACGGAAGCTGAAGGTGAAACCTCCTCTTCGATGTCACCCGTGGGCGGCATCCCGGGAGCAATTTTCATTAATTGGGACAGCGGCCCTTGAATGAACGATGATTAATATGATAAATCCCCTCACAACAAGAAATTGAGAAATTATAAGGACAAAAAAGCTTAACATGGCCGAAGAAATATCCTACATCATAACTACCCCTTACACACTTGCTAAATCCCGCACTGGAGGCATCCTTTCAAGGCTGCTTTCCAGGGTGGATCTTGAATTTATTGCCGCCCAGATCATTACACCCGACAGGAAAACTGTGGAAGCTTATGCCGAGTTGTTCATCAAGCATTCAAAAAAGGAGAAACCCGGCAGTGCAGAACTGCTCAGGGATTATGTCATTGAGCATATGATTACCGGCAAAGAAAGAGCTCATCGCGTAGCTATTCTGCTGTTTCGTGGTGAAAACGCCGTTTCCCAGCTCATGGACCATGTTGGTGCCCTATATCCGGAAAATCGGAGCATCGAATCCCTGACAGGTGAAACCATCCGGGATACCTATGCCGACCTCGTAATGGCATCTGATGGTAAAGTCACATATTTCGAACCGGCGGTTCTGACTCCCCATTCACTGGCCGAAGCTGTTGATAGCCTGACTATCTTCTCCCGGTTTATGAAGTCCGTGGACAATATTGTCCATAACTTGTCCTATTCCGAACCCGGGACGATTCAGAGGACCCTTGTCATTCTCAAACCGGATAACTGGAGAGCCCGTTCAACACGCCCGGGCTCAATTATCGACATGCTCAGCCGGACCGGACTCCGTATCGTCGGGATGAAGATATTCCAGATGTCCACAGCCGACGCCCTTGAGTTTTACGGGGCTGTCAAATCGGCTCTGGAGAAGAAACTGGCACCTTCAATATCCGAACGGGCCGCCAATGTTCTGGAAGCGGAATTCAATGTTACTCTTGACGAGAACACACGAGATGGACTGATAAAGTCATTTGGCGTGGGATTCGCCAATTATCAATTCGGCAGTATCGTGGAGTTCATGTCGGGCCGAAGACCTGAAAATGTGCCCATAGAAGAGCTGGATCGTCCCGGAACCGTCAAATCCATGATTCTCGTCTATGAAGGAGAGAACGCCATCGATAAGATTAGGGATGTTTTAGGCCCCACCGACCCTACTCTGGCTCCAGGGGGCACGATTCGCAGGGATTTCGGCAGTGATATCATGGTGAATGCCGTTCATGCCTCGGATTCACCCGAGAGCGCCATTAGGGAATGCGGAATCGTTCGTATCAACCATAACGATTTCAGCCATCTGGCTGAACGCTACCTCGAAGACGGGCTCAGGAGTTAACTCTCTTCATTCAGCAGTGTCATAAGAGTGGGAATATCCGATGCCATCATGAGTTCCCGTCTCAGTTCCGCAGCAGACGGCCAACCTTTGATATAGCCGACCAGATGTTTTTTTATTTCCCTGGCCGTAATTTCATCCCCGAATTCTTCGGCGGCCGCATTCAGGTGGAATCTCGCAACCCTCAGATGTTCTTCGGGTGTCGGAGGAGTTTCCAGAATACCGGTTGTCAGCAGTTTACGGGTTTGACTGTAAATCCCGGGATTACCAATGGCGCCCCGGGCAATCATGACGGCCCGGCAGCCCGTTTCTTCGAACATCCGGAGTACCGATAGAGGAGAATCAAGATCGCCGGAACCGATAATCGGAACCGGAAGTTCCAGGGACATTTTCTTCAAAGCGGTCCAATCGGCCCTGCCGCCATATCCCTGACGCCGGGTTCGGGGATGAAAGCCAATAGCTGCCGCTCCGGCCTCCACCACCGCATGCCCGGCTTCACTCCAATTGATTTTCCCCTCATCCCAACCGCTTCTGATCTTTACGGTAACAGGCAGCCCCGCCTTTCCCATTTCTTCGACGGCAAGAGCCAGTCTTTCCACCTCACGTCCAAGGGCGGCACCAGCGCCTTTTCCCGTAACTTTGGAGACAGGGCATCCGGCATTGAGATCCAGCAGATCAGCACCGGATTGAGTGGCCAATACGGCAGCGCGGCCCAGGGTTTCCGGTGAAGATCCGAATAACTGGACGGCAAGGAATGCCTCCCCATCGGCGCGATTCATCATCGACAGGGTCCGTCCGCTGTTTCTGATGAGCGCTTCGGCGGAAATCATTTCGGTGTATGCCAGGACGGCGCCTTCAAAAAGGGCCAACCCTCGGGTTACACGGTCGGTGTAACCCGACATGGGTGCGGCGAATACATTTCCTTCAAGATGAAGGTTGCCAATGTCGACCGATCGAAAATATCCGGTCATTTCATCGGAAATTAAACTTCCGGGTCGATTCCAAAGAGTGTGCAGGCGTTATTCCAAAGGGCTTCTGCAACATCTTCTTCGTTTTCTTCACGTAATTCGGCAATGAAAGCCGCAGTTGAAGGCATGTAGACCGGTTTATTGCGTTTTCCGCGGAAATCAGCCGGTACCATGAAAGGGCTTTCACTCTCGATAACGATACGTTCCATGGGAATATTCCGGACGGCTTCGTGAAGGTTCCGGGCATTTTTGTAGGTGAGGTTTCCTGCAAAAGAGAGATACAGGTTATGGTGATTTTCGAGCATGTCAGCCGCATATTCCCAGTCCTCGGAGTAACAGTGAAGAACTCCACCCCGGGGAGGCAGTTTTGACTTGAGGATTTCCTTGACGTCATGTCCCGCCTTGCGGTTATGAACAATGACGGGAAGATTGTAACTTTCCGCAAGTTCGAGTTGGGCGATGAAGAGTTCTACCTGAGAACTCTTGTCTCCGAATTTCCTGAAGTAGTCCAAACCTGTTTCGCCGATGGCAACTACACGGTTTTTCTGCACTCCATCATTGATTTTCTGCTGCCAATCGGATCCCGGATGCTGAACTTCCGATGGAGATACGCCGATACTGAATATGACATTGGAAGCGGTCGAGAGGTTTTGATATACCTCGAAGAAGTCCCGCAGGTTATTGGTAATGCTCATGATATTCAGAACTTTGGCCTGTTTGGCTTCCTGAGTGATGATTAACTGTTCGATCGGGTCTTCATGTATAAGACCGATATGTGCGTGAGTGTCGAAGTACCGCATGAGTAACTCGCTTTCCTGGGAAGTTAAAGTCGGCCTGGTGCTTGGCATACAGCGGTTCGGCACTACCGAATTGCAAGCACGAGCAGCAAGAAAACTTGCGACCAGGCTGGCGACTTGCCCTATTTTTAACTGTGCAGCCATGGCCTTGTCAATACAAATCGCTTTCACTGCGACCTTGCCTTCCCTAAGGCCGGTAGGATATGATGATTCTTGATCTAAGCGGTAACCCTCGCCGAGGAGACAGCGTGCCAGATTTGAAATCCGGAAAGAACAGAAAAACCCGAAGAATCTGTAAAAAATCCGGGGGATTTCCTGGCTCTCTCTGGCGTTTCGGTCGACAGAAATTCACCATTATGCTTGTCCCTCATACTGAGAAACGGACCGTGCATTTTCAGGTATCCCTTTTTACCATGTTTTTCATGGGAGTCATGTTCCTGGGACTCCTGGCCGGCTTTTTCTGGTTTTCCCTGGATTTTTCAGGAAAAGAAGTGCTTCTGGCTGCCAGATCCAGAGATCTGGCTGATACTGAGGCAAATCTTGATGTCATCAGGGATGAAGTCGGGCAACTCGTCATATCTTCCGGTGCATTTAAAAACAGTCTGTACAATACGATGGATATGCTCGGGCTTGAGGGAATATCGGCTGATCCTGCCTCAGGAGGCGGTGATCTGGCGTCTCTATTCGCAGTCGAACAGGCAGACGGCAATACGCTGGCCGAAGTTACCGATCTGCAGTCACTCAGGGTTTCCCTGGATGATTCAGTTTCTTCCCTTGAGGATATCGGTCTGGTTCTTTCCAGTCAGAAAGACCTCCTTTCGGACATACCTACGATTTGGCCCTTACAGGGCGTCCGCGGCTGGGTAACTCAGGTATTCGGTCCTTCCATACATCCCTTCGGCAAGTACTGGTACCTCCATCGTGGTATCGACCTGGCCTTCGGCTATGGAGTTCCCATCATGGCGACTGCCAATGGTAAGGTTGTTAAAAAAGAATACGATGCGAATGGCTTCGGTTATTACATCGATATCCAGCATAATTATGGCTTTAAAACCCGTTATGCTCATATGCAGCGACAGTTGGTTGATGTCGGGCAAACCGTCTCCCAGAGGGAAGTAATCGGAACCATGGGAAACTCGGGAATGTCCACCGGCCCCCATCTGCATTATGAGGTAATGATCGGCACTCAGTTGGTAGACCCGATCAAATTCCTGAATATGGCCAATCCCGACGGATCATTGCAGAACATTACGACAAAACTCCAACGGTATCAGTAGAGGCTCAATTCAGTTATATGGACGATTATACAAAAGGTCAGGCTCTAATTAATTCCATCATCGGGGACGGGACATGCTTCCGTGGCGATCTGGATCTTCAGGGGCTCCTTCGTATCGATGGTGATTTCGAGGGGAACATAAGGACCGAAGGACGTGTCCTGGTCGGCAGGGGCGGAAGGGCCCGATGTCTTATCGAAGCCGATACGGTCGTTGTCGGCGGTGTCGTTAAAGGTGACATCAGGGCTGCAACTAAAGTTGTTCTTCTTTCCACCTGTATCATGATAGGCAATATTCGTACACCCCAGCTCATAGTCGAAGAGGGCGTACTCCTTCATGGCCACTGCACTGTATCCGAGGACACGCATGTTCTGGCCTCCGCACCGTCCGGCGAGGAAGCCCTGTTTTCTGTAGACTGGGGTGTCAACCAGACTGCAGTATCGAATCCATCACCGGGCCTTTAACGCAGTCATGGATATTGAGCGGCTCAGTCAGATTGGCTCTTCTCTTGATACGCGGTTAAGAAAAAAGAAGGACAGCGATAAGTCCAAAACGGGAAAAACCGCAAAAACGGCCTTCAGGTCCGTACTCGACAAGGTTTCTGATGAGAAAAATCAGACTTCAGCGATTCTTGGACCGGGGCTGCTTCCCGAACTTGACGGGTCTGAAACTGTTGAGGGGCTGCTTGATGATGTGCATGAAACCGGGGAGGCCTTGAAAAGGGATCCTGTTTTCGGGCCGATGAATGGATACAAGAATGCCGTACGCCGTTTTCTTCGTTATGTTCTCGATAACAGTCTGGTGATGGAAGAAACATTGGGAATACGAAATCCGCGTACCATGCAGCAGAAAAAATATGTCATTATTCGTGTAGTCGATGAGAAGTTGGAGAGCCTGGCTGCCCATGTTCTCAAGAATCAGGTCGATCAGCTGGATATTCTGCGACGTATCGATGAAATCCACGGTTTACTCGTGGATCTGACATGTTAAGAGGCGATTGACAGACCATGAATAAAGATAAAAACGGACGAGATCGTGGACGGCGGGATGATAATCCGGGAAAATCGGAATTCCAGAATGTACCGGAGAATCTCTGGCGTGCCAGGATCGTACCGACTAATGATTTCGAATACTGCTCTCCGCCGTCGAACTTGAATATCGAACGGGGTGAATTTGTTGTGATATCTACCCGATACGGATTGGACATGGCCCGAATCCTCGGGCCGGCAACGGATCGTGAAGGCGTTGAAGTGGAGCATGTTCGACTCATCGACCGTATCGCAACAGAAGATGACATCACAAAACGTGAAGACCTGGAACAACGTGAGAAAGTGGCTTACAACATTTGCCGTGAGAGAATTAACAAACTCAAACTTGCCATGAAGCTGGTTTCGGCTCATTACATATTGGATGAGCAGAAAGTCATGTTTTTCTTCACAGCCGAAAACAGAATCGATTTCAGGGAACTGGTGAAAGAGCTGGTATCTCATTTCAAAATGAGGATTGAACTCAGGCAAATCGGCGTCAGGGACGAATCAAGGGTTATCGGCGGTATTGCCGTCTGCGGCCGTCAATATTGCTGCCACAGTCTGACGGACAAACTTTCTCCCGTTTCCATAAAAATGGCCAAGGAGCAGAATCTTTCCCTCAATTCCCTGAAAATATCCGGTCCATGCGGCCGTTTGCTTTGCTGCCTTGCTTTTGAACATGAACACTATTCCGCCGAACGTAAGCTCATGCCCCATGAAGGATCCCGAATTTCTCACGAAGGGGTAAGCTATAAGGTGACGGAAGTGAATATATTTGCTCGGAAAATTCATCTTTCCGGCCCGGAAGGCCGTCGTATGGATGTACCTGTATCTCGTCTGTCGCGTAAAGATGGCGGCGGCTGGGAGATCATTTCCGAAGAGGGAGAGGATGAGAACCTTGTCGAGGTTTAGTGATAAGCCGTCATTTGGTTGTTGACATCTTTCGGACCGTTTTGTTACTATCGGTCCGCCAAATAATGAGTAGGAGTCTTTGTCGAGTGACTAAAAGATTCTTCAAGGAGTAAGCCCATGGCCGGAGTCAGTAAGAATGCGCGAACCATATCGGGTACCCATAAATTTGTCTGCCCTTGCGGTGGTGAAGTGAAGATGCGGTCCGTTTTCGCCAGTGGTCGGATGAAGCATTTCGCCTATTGTGAGAAATGCAAGAGGGAAGAGCGCCGTCCCCGAGATTTCAATTAGACAGGACAATAGCTGATGGATTATCCTTAAACCTTGACGGTAAAAGGGTTATCTGTTAATAGTTATTTCTGATAGTCCCGGTTAAGGGACTGTGAAAAAAGAGGTTGTTACAATTGCCCAATTCGAATGATGCCGCTAAAAGGCACAGACAGAACCTGAAAAGACGTACACATAACCGCGCAATAAGAAGTCGCGTGAGATCCAGTATTAAGGCCTTTGATATGGCTGTAGACGGCAAAGATAAAACAGGCGCTCAAACTCATTATGCTGAATTCGTTAAGTTGATCGATACTGCCGCCGGGAAAGGTCTTTATCACCGCAATACTGCGGCCCGCAAGAAATCGCGCCTTCATAAAAAGCTGGCAAACCTGGCCTGATAAGAGCTGCAGCGAAGTAATTTCCGATTCGAAAATAGGGGGATTCCGATGGCCGACAATGATGATCAGATGAAAATGACCAAGGCCGAGATCATAGAACATATCTATGAGAAATCCGGGATCAGCCGAAAGGATATCCATGGTGTTATCGATTCCTTCTTCGAAGAGGTGAAGGATGCTCTTACAGACGACCGTGTTGTAGAGCTCCGGGGCTTTGGAACATTTGAAATCCGAACCCGAAAGGGCCGTGAAAAGGCCCGTAATCCTAAAACCGGTGAAATCGTACCTGTGAAAACTCATGGTGTTACTGTCTTCCGTCCCGGTAAAGAGCTCAAGAAAATGGCTTGGAATCTGCGACATTGATACCTTCCTGAACCCGGAAACAGGCTCCATTTTCAAGGATGAAGCTTTTTTAGTCCTGAAGCTCAATCCTTGACGGAGTCGGATAATCGGGGGACAATGGAACGGACCATGAACAAAAAGAAAATTCTTATTATTGATGATGAACAGATTAATCTCGATTTCTTCGATGTGATGCTCACCCGCCTCGGTTTTCAGGTTCTTATGGCTGTCGATGGAGAAGAAGGGCTTGAGATGATTCGGGAACATGTTCCCGATCTCATTATCCTTGATAATATCATGCCACGCCTCACCGGATGGGAACTCACGAAAATGCTCAAGAAAGATGACGCGTTTTCAGATTTCCGCAATATTCCGATTATCATGTTTTCAGCCATGGATGCGGTTAAAGATAAAATTGAAGGTTTCGAGCTCGGGATCGACGACTACATTATAAAACCCTTTAATTTCTCGGAAGTTCTGGCACGTATTCGAGCCGTCTTGAGGAATCATGAGCTGTCCCAACAGGTCGTTTTGCGTGAAAAAAGGCTGACAATTACTGATTCGCTGAATAAATCCCTGATATATTTCACCGAGCATCTCAAATCTCCGGTTCTCGGTATGGTTGAATCTTCGAAATCTCTGGATGTTTCTGATCCCAAAGCGGTCGAATCCTTCAAACAATTGGTAATGGCTGAAGCTGAACAAACCCTGGCAGCCCTCGGCGGACTGGAAGATGAAGTGAAGAACCTGCTGGTAAGTGAAGGAAGTGTCAGAAAAGCGGAATTATCACTCGAGGAGCTGGAAGAGCGTTTTCGTGAACATTTCCGGGAACTGCACGACAATGCAGGAGAATCGGCATGATTGACGATACGAAGCGGGAAGTTCTTCGACTTTTCGCTGCGGGTCGTGAACTGTATAAAAAACGTGCTTTCAAGGCAGCTTTGGAGAAATTCAAAGAAGCATACACACTTGATCCAACGGACGAACCGTCAAAACTCTTCGGTGGGCGATGCAAGCATTATATCCAGAACCCGCCTGATGATGGTTGGGACGGAATCTTCCAGATGCAAACCAAATAACAGAGTATTTATGCCTCGACTGATAGAAAACCCTGTATACAAAGTCCGAACGGTTCTCGGTGGAGAGACGAAATTCAACGGCATCCTGAGATTTCAGGATTCTTTGAAGATCGACGGCAGGTTCGAAGGCGCTGTCGAATCCCCGGGATTCCTCATGGTTGAAACCGGGGCTGAAGTTGTCGCAGACATCAGCGTCGGTACCCTCGTGGTCGGCGGCATCATCCATGGTAATGTCACTGCCACAGAAAGGCTTGAGCTTCTTCCGGGTGGTCAGATAATAGGTAATATTCGATGCCCCAACCTGATAATGGCTGAAAGTACCGGATTTCGAGGACGTTGCGAGATGCTCACAGATCCTGCTGCAGTGAATATTTTTTCGATGCCCCTGGATCGTCTCAAGAAGACCATCTCCCGTGTCAACTGACAATCAATCTGAGGAAGCACGTTTAGATAGAGCCTCTGAGATAATCAAGGTTCTTGCCGACCGGTGTGAAACCTTCGCTGCAGCCGAATCATGTACGGGAGGAGGCATCCTGGCCTTATTGACGACTGTACCCGGCAGTTCCGCTGTCGTATGGGGCGGTATAGTCACCTATGCCGATGAAGCCAAAATAACAATGCTGGAAGTGAATCCCCGCCTTCTTGATGAGAATGGTGCCGTTTCTCCCGGAGTGGCCAAAGCCATGGCCTGGGGTATGCGTGTGCGTAGTGGTGCGGACTGGACTCTGGCTGTCACAGGTATCGCAGGCCCCGGAGGAGGGACGCCGGAGAAACCTGTAGGTACGGTATGGATCGCCTGGTGTGATCCGGAAGGGGCCGTATCGGTTCGTTCTTTTCATTTCAGCGGTAACAGGGATTCGGTTCGCAGAAAAACCGCAGATGAGGCAATGAAGGGTTTGCTTCAGCTCATCATGAAGCATAGCTGAGCGACTGTGCTTGACAGGTGAGGCTGCCTGTTACTATATTGACTTTGTAGCGATTCAAGGCGAGTCGCTCCTGTCTATTTGCAAAATGACCTGTTTGCACCGCATACAGGTACTAAAATCAGAACACATTTTCCATGCACCCGGCGGGAGATTGTCTCGTTGACGGAGATTTCATGGGTATTATCAGCAGGAAGGATCAACTCGTGTCTGACAGCTCACCGGAACAGAGCGAACTGGATTTGCAGGATGGTAAAGCCGTTTCGGCACTTGCCGTGAAAAAGGGCCGTAAGAAGGCCATCGTTATTAAGGCCGGTAATACTGCCGATACCGAACATAAAGATTCGGCAATCGATGCCGTCTCAATGGAAAGTGACAGTTCTACGGAGACTGCAACTGAGTCAGTTCAGGCTGAAGTCATGCCTGAGGCTGCGCCAGGCGATGTTGCCGATAACGTTGAAGAATCCAGAGAAATCGCGAAGGCTCCGGCAAAGATAAAGATCCACAAAAAAATACGGACCGAGAAGAAAGAAGATTCCCGGAACGTTAACGATAAGGTTCAGATTCCTTCATTCGAGCCTGAACCGGATAATACAATTGCCGAAACCGAAAAATCTCAGGAGCAAGAGGCTCTAAGGGGTCGTC
Source organism: Spirochaeta sp. (assembly GCA_030635565.1). Classification (GTDB taxonomy): domain Bacteria; phylum Spirochaetota; class Spirochaetia; order DSM-2461; family DSM-2461; genus UBA2779. The sequence goes on from DAOVYP010000011.1 coordinate 13,961, forward strand.
GTCGAGGTAAAAAGGGCGGAAACAGACCGATAAAAGGACCAAAGCATGACCCGGATGCTCCGAAGATTCAGATCAATGATCTTTCTAAAACCACCATGCCCGTATTACGGGAAATGGCTGAAGATCTGGGTTTGAAGAAAGAGGATCTGATACCGCTCAAGAAGCAGGAAATCATCTTCCAGGTACTGACCGCTCATATTGATAAGGGCGGTGTGATATACGCCTATGGATCTCTGGAAATTCTGCCCGACGGATACGGATTCTTGCGTTCTCCGCAGAACTCGTACCTTCCGGGTACCGATGATATCTATATTTCTCCCAGCCAGATCCGTCTTTTTAATCTGAAAACCGGTGATACGGTTTACGGCCAGATCAGGTCTCCCAAGGAAGGGGAGCGTTTCTTTGCCATGCTTCGGGTTGTTAATGTTAATTTTGATGAACCATCTGCCGCCCAGACGCGAGTTTCGTTTGAGAACCTCACCCCGCTGTATCCTACCGAGCGACTGGATATGGAAACCCGGGTCGGGGATCCCTCCACCCGGATCATCAATCTCTTTTGTCCCATTGGAAAAGGTCAAAGGGGACTCATCGTTTCTCCTCCCAAATCAGGTAAGACGATTATTCTTCAGAAAATTGCCAATGCGATTACCGAAAACCATCCTGAAGTAAATCTCATCGTCCTGCTTATTGATGAGCGTCCCGAGGAAGTCACAGACATGCAGCGCAGCGTCCAGGGTGAAGTGATCGCCTCCACTTTTGATGAACAGGCTACTCGGCATGTCCAGGTGGCCGAAATGGTCCTTGAGAAAGCCCGCAGACTGGTGGAACACAAAAAAAACGTCGTCATTCTCCTTGATTCCATCACTCGCCTGGCAAGAGCCTACAATCAGACTGTGCCTACAAGCGGTAAAATCCTGTCAGGTGGTGTCGACTCCAATGCCCTTCATAAGCCCAAGCGTTTCTTCGGAGCTGCACGTAACATTGAGAACGGCGGAAGCCTCACAATCGTTGCCACAGCTCTGATCGAGACCGGCAGCCGCATGGACGAAGTAATCTTCGAGGAATTCAAGGGAACCGGAAACATGGAACTTGTTCTGGACCGCCGTCTGGCTGATAAACGCATATATCCTGCCTTCAATGTCAAGAAATCGAGTACCAGAAAAGAAGATCTTCTGCTGACCGATTTGGAACTCAACAAGATGTGGGTTCTCAGAAAAGTACTAAGTCCGATGGATGATATGGAATCCGCCGAGATGATCGTTGACAAGATGAGGAAGACCAAGAATAATGAGGCGTTTCTAAATGGAATGAATACATCGGGGACAGCGCGCGACCTGTAGCGTAACCGATAGAATAGGAATTAATGCTATGAAAAATGGTATACACCCGGATTACAAACCCTCAAAAGTGTCCTGTGCATGCGGCAATGCATTTGAGACGTTTTCAACGGTCGGTGATATGCAGATTGAAATCTGTTCCAGTTGTCATCCTTTCTTCACCGGAAAGCAGAAACTGGTGGACACTGCCGGACGCGTTGAGCGATTCAACAAGAAGTACGGTATCAAGGCAAAATAGCCGAGCGGATTTATATACTGACAGGAAAGGGGTTGTCCGCGAAATCGGGGATTACCCCTTTTTCTTGTCGTGGAAATGAGTCACTGGAAGTGCTTCAGATCCTGGTTTTGTCACATGCTGACATGGGGTCAGATACCTTTCGTTACGCAGCTTTTCTAAAATGATAGGCTTTTCTTGATTCCGGCCCGATCTCGGCGTAATATCTTGATTAACCTTAGAGTAATACCTACGGGTGTTCTCATACGAGACGGCGGGCCCATTTGATCGACCAAATCACTGTTCATCACGAGAAAGAATACGGTGAAAAACCCACCGTTATAACAAGCGCTCCCGGAAAGATTGATCTGCTGGGTGAGCACGGTGAGGTGAGCCAGGGTTATGTTCTGTCCCTTGCTATTGACCGTCGATTCTATATCGCGGCATCCCTCAGGCCTGATAATTCACTTCGGTTCTATTCGGCCAATCTCAATGAACGCAAGAAATCAACTATCGCAGGACTTAAATACAAGCGGGAAGACCGGTGGGCGAATTACAGCAAGGGCGTTATCGACGCCCTGTTCCATATGGGATTCAATATCCGGGGGCTGAATCTCACTTTGTTCAGTGAAGTCCCAATGGGTATTGGGCTGGCATCTTCATCGGCACTCACGGTAGCCACGGTCTGTGCGATGAAAGAATTGTTTTCCCTGGATATGTCGGAAGCCCAGATTATCGAGGCCGCCCGATCATCGGAAAGCCGGTTCATGAATCTTCATGAAGGCATCAGTTCTCCGATGGTGTCATTTTACGCCAGGGCCGGCCATCTCACACTTCTTGACATACATTCCCTGAAAGTTGAATATCCGGAGTTTCCCGGACCGCCGGCTGCCCTGCTCGTTACAGACTCAAGGGTATCGGAAAGTATGAGTGATGAAGAAAAGGGTGAGATTGACGAGTCCTGCAGGGACTGTGTTCAGGCATTGGATATGGGAAATACAGGTATGTTGTTCCGGGATCTTTCACGAGATGATCTTTCCAGCACTATTGAAGGCTTGAGCGAACGATCCCGGCGGGTCTGCCTCCATGTCGTCAAGGAAAATGCAAGGATTCATGAGTTCCTCAAGGCCGTTAAGAACGGTTCTTTTCATATCGCCGGGCGTATTCTGTTTCGGTCTCATGAAAGCCTGCGCGACCTTCTGGAAATTTCATGTCCTGAGCTTGACTGGCTGGCTAAAAGGGCGGTTGAAACCAACGGCATTTTTGGCTCCAGGATGATAGGAAGCGGATACGGTGGCTGTACGGTGACTCTCATGGACGGTCAACTCAAAAGTAATTATGAGGAACGCCTGGAGGAATACGACCGGATATTCGGTTTTAAAGCCAGTGTTTTTCAAGTAGAGCCCGGGGACGGTGCACGGATTCATCTGTCGGATAGATGACATAATGATCTTACTGCTGACAAATGATGACGGGCTCAATGCTCCGGGGCTGGAAGCCCTGGAGAATGAGTTGAGAAATACACATGATGTGTGGACAGTCGCTCCCGATAGGGAAATGAGCGGTCAATCTCACAGCATCACCTTGAACGAAGGTTTGAAACTCAATCGTTTTCCTGATCAGCGTTTTGCCGTCCATGGCCCACCGGTGGATTGTGTGAGTTTGAGTTTTCAGGCCC